>JAIFMA010000056.1 GCA_020048795.1 Rhodoferax sp. | reverse complement strand
GTCGGCCACCACCGGCGAGGGCATGGGGGCCTGGCTGGACTGGTTGCTGGCGGCACCGGTTGCTGCTGGGGTCAGTGCTGATCCGGTGGCGTCGCGGATTGCGGCGCTGGAGGCTGAGCTGGCCAAGTTGCGCGCGCTGCCGGCTTGACGCAGTTTTTTACTTGGATTTATGATGTTTTTGGGTTCCAGCCCTTTTGTTGACTGCGTTGGTAGCTATCTTTGTGATAGCGACCTGTTTTTCCGCGTTGCACTGTGCCGCCAAGTGTGTCCTCTATTCCATCCCCACTGCAGCAAATTTGGGGTCGGATCCCGATTCGGCCCAACGGCCTCAAATTCGTCACGGGGGTTCATCCGAATCGGGCTCTGACCCCAATTTTGCGGGCCACCGTGGGCAACACCCCCAAAACGCCACAGCGACCACGCGCAGAACCTGCCCATGGCGCTGATCCTGGCTTTCGGCGCCTTCCTGAAAAACACTGCCTGCCTGTTCGACAGCGCAGCGCCCCAAGCAACGCGCTGGTCAGCCGTGCATGGCGATCTGTCCGACCCAGCCGCCTGCATCGCGCTGCGCGATTCTGTCACCAACCTGATAGCGCAAGCGACTGACCCCATCGACGCGGTAGCCCACGACCTGCACCCCGATTTTTTCAGCACCCACCTGGCCCTGCAGACCGCTGATGAGTTGCAAGTGCCCGCCATCGCCGTGCAGCACCACCACGCCCACATCGCCGCCATCATGGCCGAACATGGCATGAGCCAGCCGGTGCTGGGTCTGGCACTGGACGGTGTGGGTCTGGGCAGCGACGGCCTGGCTTGGGGTGGCGAACTGTTGCGTGTGGACGCGGCAGGTTTTGCCCGGCTGGCGCATCTGCTACCGCTGGCCCTGCCCGGCGGCGATGTGGCCGCACGGGAACCCTGGCGCATGGCGGCCTCCGTCTTGCACGCGCTTGGTGCAAACGACCAAATTGTTCTGCGCTTTGGCCCGCTGGTGGGTGAGCAAGCCGCCAAAACGATTGCCACCATGCTTGACCGCAACCTGAACTGCCCTCAAACCACTGCCGCCGGACGCTGGTTTGATGCGGCAGCAGGAATGCTGGGCCTGTCGGTGCGGCAAACCGAAGAAGCCCAAGCCGCCATCGCGCTGGAGCAAGCAGCCGCGCGCCACCTGCAAAGTCATGGTGCGGCGACGGTCCCCACTGATCTCTGGGATATCACCCCGGACGGCATCATCGACCTGCGCCCTTGGCTAAGTGAGCGCCTGTTGCAGGTGGACACGCACAACCCCGTCGCCGTCGATGCGGCCGCGCTGAGCTTTCACCTCACCCTGGCCGGTGCCCTGTGCCAGCAGACCATTGTGCTGGCACACGCGCGCCAGATCACCGACGTGGCGTTGGGCGGCGGTTGTTTTTTCAACCGTATCCTGAACGATGTCATCGTCTCGCAGCTGGAGGCGGCGGGTTTGAATGTGCTGCAAACCAGGAACCTGTCGTGCGGCGACGCGGGTCTGGCGCTGGGGCAGGCGTGGGCGGCTGGCCTGGAGTTGGGTGCCATGGTCTTGCCTGCGTGTCAGTCATGACCCGTAACCGTTCAAAACAACCAGAGGTGACCGCTTGAAATCTACCGTTTACATTGAAACCTCGATCATCATTTATTTGCCCGCCCGTCAAAGCAATGGCTTGCGCTCAATGGGCGCTGGGCTTGATCCTCCAGTGCAAAAAAGAGCGTGATGATACGTGAAGAGACTTGCGGTTGGATACAAGGGAATGATCCTGTTATACTAATATATAATCTACTTCATGGAGGGTAACTCGTGCACACAACCAGTTTGCGAAAGGTTGGCGGTTCAGTCATGTTGGCCGTGCCCCCGGCTTTTCTTGATCAACTGCATCTACACGCCGGTGTGACGGTTGGCCTTGCAGTCGATCATGGCTGCTTGGTCATCCATCCGAATCCACGGCCGCACTACACGCTCGATGAGTTGCTCGCGCAATGCGATGCTACGGCCGAGATCTCGGCGCAAGATCGTGAATGGCTCGATGCGCCAGCAGTTGGTGGCGAGCTGTTGTGATGGAGCGTGGCGACATTTATCTCGTGTCACTTGATCCGACATCGGGACATGAGCAACAGGGCACGCGCCCAGTGCTGGTGGTCTCGCCGGCAGCGTTCAACCGGCTGACACGAACCCTCGTCGTGCTGCCGATCATTAGCGGAGGCAGTTTTGCGCGCACTGCCGGTTTTGCAGTTTCGTTGATGGGTTCGGGTACGCAGACTACAGGCATTGTGCGCTGCGATCAGCCCCGCGCGCTGGATATTGGTTCGCGAAACGGCCGCAAGCTTGAAAGTGTGCCGCAGTCAATCCTGGACCAGGTGCTCGCCAAAGTTGCGACGATTTTTGGGTGTTAGATGGGGTCAGGTCTTGAAATATAGCATGACGTTCAATGATCCCAACAGCCGCCACCCGCGCGCGGTGCGAGTGGTGTGTGGGTGTGAAACGGGCTGGTAAGCCCATTCTTTGTTGCATTGCATGAACATCCGGGTGCTCAACCTTGAGCGTATCAGGCTGTCACATTGTCGCAGCGTTTTTTCTGGGGCAGCGGGAGTTCAATGACAAAGCAGGCACCACCGCCAGCGCGGTTTTCGCAAAATGCATGGCCAGCGTGTCGCAAGGCAATCGACTTCACCAAGGCCAGCCCCAGCCCGACTCCGCCGTCGCGCTCGGTAGCCCCTGGCAAACGGTAAAACGGCTCAAAAATTCGCTCGCATAACTCGGCTGGCACACCCGGACCCCGGTCGCACACGCGAATTGCAACTTTTTCACCCGCCGGGCATAGCCTCAGCACGATATCGCCGGCGCCATGGCGACGGGCATTTTCCAGCAGATTGCGCACGGCTCGGCGCAGCAGCTTGGTCACACCCTGTACCATCAGCTCGCTGGCCACGGGCACCTGCGGTGACGCCTCAGCGGCAGTCTGCACATCGAGTTCTGCTTCCACGCGGGCACACTCTTCGGCCGCCAGCCCGATCAAATCGACCGACTCGACCGTACCCAGGTCGGCTTCGCGCGCATCAAGCCGGCTGGCCAGCAAGATCTCTTCGATCAGTTGGTCCAGCTCAGTGATGTTGCGGGCAATTTCGCTTTTGAAAGCCGGCGACGCAGCCGGTCCGAGCAATTCCAGCCCCATGCGGATGCGCGCCAGCGGCGAGCGCAATTCATGCGACGCATTGGCCAGCAATGACTTTTGCGATGCCAGCAGCACCTCGTGCGAATGCACCAGGGTCTGGATGCGCTCGGCCGCACTGTTGAAACGCCGGGCCAGAAAGGCGACTTCGTCCTGCCCGCTCTCTGGCACGCGAATCGACAGATCACCGTCACCCCACTGCTGCACGCCATCTTGCAGGCGCTCCAGCCGACGCGTCAGGGTGCGCACGATCGGGTAGGTGGCCAGGGCCACCGCAATGCCAACCCAGACCAGCATCCAGGCAAAACCAAAAGGCGGTCGGCTCCAGAACGATGGTTGTCCACGCATCAGGCGCATACGCATGGTTTGGCCGTCGTGCATGTGCACCATGAACTCCGGGCCGACCGGGCGCTCCAGCTCTGCCGGCACCGGGAATGCGGTGCCGGGGGCGGACTCGGCCGCTGGTGGCAGCATCATGGACCCACCGGGCTGGGAGGCTGCGCGCCGGGATCTGCGGTAGTGCGGTGGTGCGGCGGCCGGCTCGCCGTCGACCCGGTCATCGGCATCATCGGGTTGGGCGCGGGGGCGGCCGTGACCAATCACCAACCCGGCTTCGTTGCGCACCACCACATCGCGCAGCGGCGGCTCGGCAGCCAGGCGCCAGATCCAGCCCACCAACAGCGTCAGCATCGCCACGGCCAGCACCACGGCCAGCCAGATTCGGATATAGAGCTTGTTGAGCAAGGTCAGCCCTCGATATGGCAAGGTGTTAATCCTGCTGGCGGGCAAACACGTAGCCAACCCCGCGCACGGTCAGGATGCGCTTGGGGCTTTTGGCATCAAGCTCGATGGCGGCGCGGATGCGACCCATGTGCACGTCGATCGAGCGGTCAAACGCGTCGAGTTCACGGCCACGCACGGCCTCCATGATCTGATCTCGGGTCAGCACTCGGCCAGCGCGCTCGGCCAGCGCCACCAGCAGGTCGAACTGGTAAGAGGTCAGCTCGCAGGCTTGGCCGGCCACCGACACCAGCCGCGCATCGCGGTCAATATCCAGCGTACCAAAGCGCAGGTGGTTACTGGCTGCAGGCGGACCCTCACCGTGACGACGCAAGACGGCCCGAATGCGCGCCAGCAGTTCGCGGGGCTCAAACGGTTTGGGCAAATAGTCGTCGGCACCCATTTCCAGGCCAATGATGCGGTCCATCGGATCGCCCTTGGCCGTGAGCATCAGGATCGGCGTGGTGGCCAGCGCACCCGGCAGGGTTCGAATGCGTCGGCACACCTCAAGTCCATCGATGTCGGGCAACATCAGGTCAAGCACCACCAGATGCGGCGACAGTGCTTGCAGCATGGTCAGGCCGCTGTGGCCGTCACCGGCGTGGTCAACCTGGTAGCCCGACTGACGCAAGTACTCGGCCACCATGTTGGCCAGCCTGGCATCGTCTTCAATCATCAGCAAGTGTTGGTTCATCCGCCCAGTCTAGTGGCCTGGCACATCAGGGTCTTGAAGCACAGGTAAAGTTAGGTAAAACAGGGCCACAAAACGCTATGTAGTTTATAGCTTTCAGCGCATACCTATCAATGTCTGGAGCCAGATTTTATCCTTGAAACCAGCCAGACCAGCAGCAACACCGGCAGGCCCAGCACGGCGGTGGCAGCAAAAAAGTTCGGGTAACCAAACGTGTCCACATAACGCCCGGAGTAGCCGGCCAGAAACTTGGGCAGCAACAGCATCATGGAGCTGAACAGTGCATACTGGGTGGCCGAGTAGTTGACGTTGGTCAGGCTCGACAGGTAGGCAATGAAGGCGGCTGAGGCCATGCCACCGGCCAGGTTGTCGGCTGAAACGACCAGGATCAGCCCGGTCAGGTCATGGCCGCGCGTGCTCAGCGCGGCAAACAGCAGGTTGCTGGCGGCACTGAGCACGGCACCCAGCATCAGCACCCGCATGACACCCAGGCGCATGGCCAGCGCGCCGCCGAGAAAGGCACCGGCCAGCGTCATGATGACGCCATAAATCTTGGTCACCGCAGCCACCTCGTCCTTGCTGTAGCCCATATCGACATAGAACGGATTGGCCATGATGCCCATCACGATATCGCTGATGCGGTAGCTGCCAATCAGCGCCAGTATCAGCACCGCCTGCCAGCGGTAGCGGCGCACAAAGTCCATGAA
>JAIFMA010000115.1 GCA_020048795.1 Rhodoferax sp. | reverse complement strand
TCGTATCGTGTGCCGACAACATGGCTGCCTTGGGCATGCGTGTGCTGGGCAACCCGCTTGACGATGACCCGCGCATCGTCTCAGGCGAGTCCGGCGCGATTGGCATGGGCGTGTTAGCGGCGGTTCAATTCGCACCCGACCGCCAGGCACTGTTGCGCCAATTCAAGCTGGATAAAAACTCAGTCGTGTTGCTGATCAGCACAGAGGGCGACACCGACCAACGGGGTTATCGTGATGTAGTTTGGGCGGGCCGCCACCCCTGCGCATAAAACCAATGAAACGACTCATCAAAAACGGTACGGTGGTCAGCGCCGAAGGGGCGTTCCAAGCGGATTTGCTGATTCACGACGGGTGCATCAGCGCAGTTGGGCAGGACCTGGCAGTCGATGGTGCGGAAGTGATCGACGCGGCTGGCTGCTACGTGCTGCCCGGCGGCATTGATGTGCACACACATTTCAACATCGATGTCGGTATCGCCCGCAGTTGCGATGATTTTTTCAGCGGCACACGGGCGGCGGCCTGTGGCGGTACCACGACCATCATCGACCACATGGGCTTTGGCCCCGCCGGGTGCAGTCTGCACCATCAGTTGGCGGTCTATCACCGCGCCGCTGCGGGCCAGGCAGTGATTGACTATAGCTTCCACAGCGTGATCCAGCATGTGGATGAGCAAATTCTGGAGGAAATGCTCGCCTTGGTGAAAGACGAGGGCATTTCCAGTTTCAAGTTTTACCTGACCTACGGGTATAAGCTCAACGATACCGATGCCTTGCGGGCCTTGACACGCCTGGGTCAGATCGGCGCATTGACGACGGTCCATCCGGAAAATGATGCCGCCATCGCTGCCCGGCGCACGCAGTTGCTGGCTGCGGGCCACGGTGCGCCCATCAATCACGCACGCAGCCGACCGCTGGAGTGCGAAGCCGAAGCTATCGCGCGGATGGTCAACCTGGCTCGCCTGGCTGGCGATGCACCGCTTTACATCGTCCATCTGTCAAACGGGCTGGGGCTGGATTACCTGCGACTGGCACGTGTTGCCAATCAGCCGGTGTGGGTCGAGACCTGCCCGCAGTATTTGCTGCTCGATGAAAGCAACTACCTGCGCGAAGACGGGTTGAAATACATCCTGAGCCCACCGTTGCGTCTCCGCAGTGAGCTAGAAAAGCTATGGGGTGGCTTGATCGACGGCAGTATTGACACGGTGGCTACCGATCACTGCACCTTCCCGTACCAACAGCGCCAGCAGATGGCGCAAAACGACTTTTCGCGCTGCCCGAACGGGCTGCCAGGAGTCGAAAACCGGATGGCGCTGCTGTTCTCTGAAGGTGTGATGCGCGAGCGGATTTCGGTTTCGCGCTACGTGGATTTGACCAGCACGATGCCGGCCAAGCTGTTTGGCCTGTGGCCACGCAAGGGCAACCTGGCCGTTGGTGCCGATGCCGACATCGTCATCATCGACCCACGGCGCAGCCATACCCTGCGCCACAGCGACATGCATGACAACGCTGACTATTCCCCTTACGAAGGCATGTCGTGCCAGGGCACGCTGGTGACCACCCTCAGCCGTGGCAAAGTGGTCGCCCACGAAGGTCAATTCACCGGCGCGGCCGGTGCCGGGCAATTTTTGGCGCGCAAGCCTTTTGACTTGGCGCTGGTTCAACACGGTCCTTTCAACTCAACTACGGGGGTCTGAACACCATGGGCAAAAAGATTATTTTGGCGCTGGGCGGCAACGCCCTGGGCGAATCCCTGACCGAGCAAATGGTTGCCGTGCAGACCTCTTCCAACGCGATCGCTGACCTGATCGAACAGGGTCATGAACTTGTCATCACCCATGGCAACGGCCCCCAGGTCGGCATGATCGAGGTCGCCTTCGAGGCAGCCTCCAAGACCTCGGTGCATTCCCCGATCCTGCCGATGTCGGTGTGCGTCGCACTCAGTCAGGGATACATCGGTTACGACTTGCAAAATGCCTTGCGTGAAACACTGCTAAATAGGGGCATTGACAAGCCGGTGGTCACCTTGATCACACAAGTCGTGGTGGATGCCAACGACCCGGCATTCGCTGACCCGAGCAAGCCAATTGGGTCCTTTTTTACCAAAGACGAAGCCGAAGTGATGATCGCCAAAGGCGCGCACATGAAGGAGGATGCCGGGCGTGGCTATCGTCAGGTGGTGGCTTCACCCAAGCCCGTTGACGTGGTTGAAAAGGAAACGGTGCGGGCCTTGCTGCAGGCCGGGCAAATCGCCATCACTGTGGGCGGTGGTGGCATACCGGTGATCCGCCAAGGTAATCACTTGAAAGGTGCGTCGGCCGTCGTCGACAAAGACTGGGCCAGCGCCAAGCTCGGTGAGCTGATTGATGCCGACTTGTTGATCATCCTGACGGCCGTGGAAAAGGTTGCCATCAATTTTGGCAAGCCAAATCAGCAGTGGCTAAATCGTCTGAGCGTCGAGCAAGCGCGGGACTATGCAGCGCAAGGTCATTTCGCCAAAGGCTCGATGTTGCCCAAGGTCGAGGCCGCCTTGTCATTTGCCGCCTCTCGGCCGGGTCGTCAGGCACTCATTACCAAATTGACAACCGCCAAGGACGGTATTGAAGGCAAGACCGGTACGGTGATTGGATAAACGACGGGAATCGTTTAGCGTCCACTGCCTATTGCAGTTTTTCACGGCACAGTCAGTGCCCATACCGAGACCGCAAGCCAAGGTTTTTCGCTGCAAAGACCTAGCTGACAAGCACCCCAGTGTGGATCGGGAATTCGGGCGATTTGTGCGCTCCGGTGGGTCACGGCATCAGCGGAGTGCAGGCCCGGCATTACGATGGACACGACTACATGGACGAAAAGCGTGAAACCATGAATGCATCGCGTGACGCAAGTTTTGATGACTACCTGGTCAAGACCATGAAAGACCCTGCCGAGGCTGCCGCCTACATCGAGGCCGTGATGGAGCAGGACGACCCCGCTGCACTGCTGGTGGCGCTGCGACAAGTGGCCAAAGCCCACGGCATGGCCGAAGTGGCACGGCGTGCCGATATGGGTGACAAAACACTATTCAAGGCACTGAGCGCCAGTGGCAACCCCACGTTGTCCACGGTTCACAAGGTGCTGGCCGCTGTTGGGCTGCGCTTGAGTGTGACACCTGCGCACGCCTGAGCAAAATGAGCACTGGATTCGACAGCGTCAAACGCGGTTTGCTGGAGGCCATTGCGCACAATCCGAATTCGGTGATTGAGGTGCTGGCTGCCTGAGTTGGCATTGAGCCGGACTACAAGGGGCACACCGCTCGCGTTCAGTTCGTGTCATCACCTTTGAACGACACGCCATGAGTAATCTTGAATCAAGACTGACAAAGCTGGAAGCAGTTCAGCAGGCACCCAGGCGGCAAGCCGCACCGCCACCGCAGTGCCGTCCGGGGCCGCTGTACATCTCGCAGAACAGCCTCTGGCGCTCAGTTAACCGGTCTTGATATATTTTTATATTATGAAATATTAGTCGATTGAACCTAATTTTCCAACCCAGCCAATCCACAAAAATCAACCCATTTGCACCATCTGCCAGCCCAGGCGAATCAAATCCGGCCACTGCACTCGCTATAGTCCCACCACAAGCAAAACAAGCAACTTCACCCCGACCTGCTGACCGAGGTACGGGCGGCTTGAGGCATCTGTGAAAATATTCTTTAATATAGGACTTTATGTTAAAGATCGATTTAATATAAAGATCATCCATTAAAGAGATTTTTCACACCATGCGCCGCACCGGCACCTATGCCATCTCCACCACTTTGGGCGAATCCGTGCAGGCTTTTGTGCCGTACACGTTGCCTCCAGTCAAGCCCGCGCTGGCACCCGAATCCTTTGTGGAGGCCAACCGTTTGGCCGAACTGGCGCTGGCCCGGCTGTCAGGGGTAGCTGGGTTGGTGCCATCGGTCGATTGGCTGCTGTACAGCGCCATCCGAAAAGAGGCGCTGCTGACCTCGCAAATTGAAGGCACCCAAGCCACGCTGGTCGATTTATTTGACGAGGAGGCCGGTTTTTCGGTCAGCAATACGCACGATGTGGAAGAAGTCACCAACTACTTGCGTGCGTTTAGGCTGGTGCAATCACAAATGCGAGATCCAGCCGGCCTGCCGATCAGTGTGCGCTTGCTGTGTGATGGCCACCGATTGCTGCTGGACGGCGCACGGGGTGCTGGTAAACAGCCGGGTGAACTACGCCGCTCGCAAAACTGGATTGGCGGCACGCGCCCTGGCAACGCGGTCTATGTACCACCACCACCCGAGCGGGTGCCTGACTTGCTGGCCGAACTGGAGCGTTTTATCCACGACGATTCTCAATCCCTGCCCGCGTTGGTCAAAACAGCCTTGATTCACCTACAGTTTGAGACGATTCACCCGTTTCTGGATGGCAATGGTCGCATTGGCCGTTTGCTGATTGCTGCGCTGCTGGAGCATTGGCAGTTGCTGCCTGAGCCCCTGATGTACCTCAGCGGTTACCTGAAGCAACATCAAAGCGAGTATTACCGGTGCCTCTCCAATGTACGTACCGAAGGCGACTGGGAGGGCTGGGTGGCGTTTTTTCTGGAAGGCGTGGCTGTGGCTGCACTGGCGGCCGAGCGCAGCATTGTGGTCATTGCCACTTTGTTGGCGGCAGACCGCCGCAAATTGCTGGCATCGCCCAAAGCCGGGCCTGCCAGTTACCGCCTGTTCGAACTGCTGCCTATGATGCCGCGCTTCAATATTGACCAGGTACGCCAGAAGTTGGGCACCACATTTCCCACAGCGAATGCGGCGGTCAAGGTACTGGAGGATTTGGGTATCGTGACCGAGTTGACCGGGCAGAAGAAGAACCGCAGCTACAGTTACGCGGCCTATATTGCGTTGCTGGCAGACTAGCCTGGGAGGGCACCGTGACAGAAGATCAACTCGAACAGGAAACGTTGGGCTGAGCGCCTCAAAGTCTGGCAGGACTTGGTACAGGACGACGAAAAAGGCAAGCCTATCGAGTTGACGTTTGAACGCTGGCTTGAAACTGAGCATCAGATTACGAAAATGCGCGGTTACCAGTTGCTCAATGCAGTTGATTTTTTGCGCAAAATTCAAGCACCGAA
>JAIFMA010000113.1 GCA_020048795.1 Rhodoferax sp. | reverse complement strand
GACCCCATCATGGAGCTGATGGAGGCCGACGTGGCCACCGCTGTGGCCAGCCTGAAAGAGCGCGGCCTGGTGCGCGAAAACAGCGGCAGCCGCGTGACCCGCTTTGAGCACAACTTCCAGCGCGGTGTGGGTGTGCCCGAGCAGTCCGCCGTACTGCTGGGCCTGTTGATGCTGCGCGGCCCACAAACCGCCGGCGAGTTGCGCCTGAACACCGAGCGCTGGTACAAGTTTGCCGACATTTCGTCAGTCGAAGGTTTTCTGGAAGAGTTGCAAGACCGATCAATCGAAAAAGGCGGCCCGCTGGTGGTCAAGCTGAGCCGCGCACCGGGTGCGCGCGAGCAACGCTGGGCGCATTTGCTGTGCGGACCGGTGGATGAAGCGCATCTGGTCACCGGCACCGTGCTGCGTTCAGTGGACTCTTGAAGTGGCGCAGCTACGCGCCACCGTCAACAAGCTGTGTGCAGAACTCGGCATCGACGCGACAACTGCGTCCACAAGTTGATTTTGCTACGGTGGCGCTGTGACTGAAACGCTGCTGTGGTATCGCCGGTGCGGCAGGCGCAGCGTGGCCACCAAACCACCGGCCGAGTGATTGGCCAGCGTCAGTGTGCCGCCATGTTTTTGCGCAATGTCGTGGGCCGTCTTCCGGCATCACAGGCTGGTAAATATCCTGGCCCGCGCTTTGGCCGCCGCCGCAAGCTTGCGAACCGGTTCCGACAGCCAGCTTGCCCCAACCCAGGCTGCCAGAATCAGCATCGCCAGCCGCACCGAAATATCGATCAGCAAACCGGGCGGAAACCGGTGTGGTGGTCCGCCCGGTCCCCCAAACGGCGGCGGCGGTGGGGGAAACGGATTGAGTTCAAACATCAGGGTCAGCGCCGGCACATGGCTGCTGACCACGGCCACCACCAGCAGCAGGGCCAGGCGGCCAAACAGGCTGTCTGGCAACAGTTGGCGCGCCAAGTCACCAAGTTGCCGGTGAACAAAATCCATCACTGGGCCCATGCAGTGCGACCCTGCACCGAACGCGCGGTGAACATATAACCGGCACCACGCACCGTCTTGATCATCGACCGGGCCTGCGGGCCATCCGAGAGCTTTTGCCGCAGGCGCGACACCAGCAGATCAATGCTGCGCTCAAACACCTCCATGCTGCGGCCGCGCGCCTGCTCTACCAACTGGTCACGGCTGAACAGGCGCCGCGGTGTTTGCAAAAAAGTGGACAACAGGCGAAATTCGGCGTTCGACAAGGCCACCGCCAGCCCGGCGGGTGACACCAGGGTGCGTTCCTCGCGGTGTAACACCCAGCCATCAAAAAATACCACATCACTGCGCATCAGGTCCGCGCCGGCATCTGCTGTGCCTGACGTGCGCCGCAGCACGGTGTGGATGCGCGCCACCAGTTCGCGTGGCTCAAACGGCTTGCTCACATAGTCGTCGGCACCGTTTTCCAGGCCCATCACCCGGTCGTACATGTTGCCGCGTGCCGTCAGAATGATCACGGCAATGGCTGAGCGCTGGCGAATCTCGCGGGACAACTGCAGGCCATCGGTGCCCGGCAGCATCACATCGAGCACCACCAAATCAACCGGATGGCGCGCCAGCACCGCCCACATGGCAGCGCCGTCACCTGCCGCATGGACAACAAAGTTGAACCGACGCAGGTACTCGCCCAGCAATTCCGTGATTTCTTCGTCGTCATCAACGATCAGGATTTGGGGCTGCGGATTCATGGCTGGCGCTCAGGGCTTGTGTAAAGCCAGTTTAGTGCCAGCTGCTATCGACCGATAAGCAGAGAAAGGGGGTTATTGCGTCCTTGCTGCGACGACTTGAAGGCCTTTTGTACCGGCGTTGATACAAACCGGACATCATCGCGTTACCAGCAGCTTTGACAATGAAACCCTTACCCGACATGCAGCTTGAATGCCGGGTGGCAAGTGATCACGAACCTTGAAAGGAAAAAGCCATGAGCTCAATCTCCGGCATCAACGGCCTCAGCAACGCCTGGGCCAACGCCAACACCCAGCGCCCTCAGATGCAAGCCAAAATGCTTGCCAGAGTCGATGCCGACAGCAGCGGCGCGGTGGATAAAACCGAACTGCAAACCGTGTTTGCCGACATCAGCAAAAAAACCGGCACCACCCTGGACGCCGAAAAACTATTCAGCACCTTTGACAGCAACGCCGACGGCAGCCTGTCGAGTGACGAACTGGCCAGCGGCCTGCAAGAGGTGATGCCACCACCACCCTCGACCATGAAATTCGCCCAGGGTCGCAGCGGCATGGGTGGCGGCGAAGATTTGTTTTCCAAGGTCGATGCCAATTCGGACGGGGCGGTGGACGAAACCGAAATGACCACGTTCACCGACAAAATCAAAACCGGGACCGGCCGTGACAGCCCAAGCACCTTTGCCAAACTTGACACCGACAGCGATGGCAAGCTAACCCAGCCCGAGTTTGATGCCGGCAAACCCAGCGCTGGCCCGCAGGGTGCTCAAGGCCCTCAAGGCCCGGGTGGAGCGCCACCCCCAGGGGGTCCGGGTGGCCCTGGCGGCCCTGGCGGCCCCGGCGGCCCGGGGGGTGCCAGAGGTGCATCTGAAGCATCTGAAACCAGTGCCACCGACAGCACCAGCTACGACCCACTGGATACCAATCAGGACGGCAGCGTGTCCGAGCTTGAACGCCTGGCCGGTGCCCTGAAAGACTTTGTCAACGCCAGCGAAAGCGCCACCGGCACCAACTCAGCGTCCAGCGATGCCATTCTGAAACTGGCCAAACTGGTCTATGAACAAATCGCCGCCGGGGTGTCGTCGCAGGGCAGCACCCGCACGCTGGATGCAACGGCCTGATCCGCGCCAGCTTACTCGGCCTCGCGCACCCGCAAGAACGACGCAAAACGCGGCAAACCCTTGAGGGTGCGGTCCCGGTAACGGTAGGTGACCAAGCTGCCCATGGCGGGTGGTGAGGCGCGCTGGGCATCGGTAAAACCCGTCCCCAGCGCAAAACGCTGCCCATCAGGCAACTCCAGCATCAAGGCTCCCAGGCGCCCGGCATGTCGGCCCTTGCCTGGCAAATGCGCAACCACCCTGGCATCCTCATCGGGCATGGGTTTGAACTTCAGCAAGGCATCACTGCGCCCGGGTGCCCACAAGGCGTTGGCACGGTGCAGCACCAGGCCCTCGCCACCCAGCGCCACAACCCGTTTGAGCTGAGTCTGTAGCGCTGCCACACCGTCAATTCGCTGCTGTGTCACAAGCTGTAGCCAGGGCTGACCCGTGGTTTGCACCACCTCAGCCAAACGCTGTACACGTTCTGAAAATGTTCCGGTGGCCCCGGGCAGGTCAAACACCAGGTAGTGCACTTTGCGCCACTGTTGATCAACCGGTTGGCTGCGCCGCACGGTGGCCGACAAGCGGTCAAATTGGCCATGTGCCAGCCATAGCTCACCGTCCAGTGCCAGCTTTGGCAAGGTTTCGGTAAACCAATCCGGCGCCGCTATCGGGCGCCCGCTGCGAAAACGCAAACGCTGGCCGTCCCAAAACGCCCGCACGCCATCAAACTTTTCACTGACCAGAAATCCTGCCGGACTGTGACCACTGGGCCACATCCTGGGCAGCATCAGCGCTGGCATGGCATCGGTGCCAAGCTCCGCGGCCGGGGCTACCACGCTCGCGGCGAGCGCAGCGCCAGGCACCAGAACCTGACTCAGCAGCAGGGTCAGCGTGCGCAGGGCCTGTCCGTGGTTTGGCATCATGGGTACTCCGAAAAAATAAAAATTTACGCCGCCAGCCGTGATGACTTGGGCACATGCGCCATCAGGAACTCCATCTGGTCCGCCAGAATGCGCCGGTTGCGCAGGATGAAGTCTTCCCACAGGCTGGGCACATAGGGCGTGTACAGCAGCGGCATGTGGGCTTGCTCTGGCGTGCGATGGCTTTTGCGGTGGTTGCAGGGGCGACACGCGGTGACCACATTCATCCAGTTGTCCACCCCATTCTGGGCGAACGGAATGATGTGCTCACGGGTCAGCTCCGGCTCATCAAACGGTTCACCACAATAGGCGCAAATGTTGCGGTCACGGGCGAACAGCTTGCCATTGGTCAGACCAGGCTTGAGTTCAAAGGGGTTGATGTTGGGCACGCCTTTGGTGCCGATGATGCTGGAAACCGTGATGATCGACTGCTTGCCGGTGACCGCGTTGTGGCCACCATGAAACACCGCTACCTCGAGGCCCATTTCCCAGCGCACCTCTTCGGCGGCGTAATGAATCACCGCCTGCTCCAGTGAAATCCATGATTGGGGCAACCCCTGTGCTGACAGCTTCAAGACCTTCAAAACACGACTCCTGAAAAGGACGCAATCCGAAAAAAGCCCAAACCTCGTGAAACCAGACGGCCGCAGCACAAATCAGGCCAGTTCTGCGCCCCATCCCTGCAACTGAGACACAATATACCCTCTTTATGTGACAAATCGACTTCAAGCCCTTTTATTGCTTGCCCAAAGCGCTACTAATTCCATAACAAAATGATGAAGATCTTCAGGGGCTTCAAGCATCCAGACATCGCGCCGGCCTGCGCCTTGACCATCGGCAACTTTGATGGCGTGCACCGCGGGCACCAGGCCATGCTCTCTTTGCTGAAAGGCGAAGCCCAGCAGCGTGGTGTGCCCAGTTGTGTGCTGACGTTTGAGCCGCACCCGCGCGATTTCTTTGCCGCAATCACACGAAACCCGACGCTGGCCCCGGCGCGCGTCGGCACCCTGCGCGACAAGCTCAGCGATCTGGCCCAATGCGGTGTCGATCAAACCGTGGTGCTGCCGTTTGATGCCCGACTGGCCAACCTGTCGCCGCAGGCCTTTATCGACACCGTGCTGCTGCAAGGCCTGGGGGCAGGCTATGTGCTGGTAGGCGACGATTTCCGGTTTGGGCAGCGCCGCGGGGGCGACTACAACACGCTCGATGCTGCCGGCCTGAAACAAGGCTTTGACGTGGCGCGCATGAACAGTTACGAAGTCCACAAGCTGCGGGTGTCGAGTTCGGCCGTGCGCGAGGCGCTGTCTGAAGGCCGCATGAGGGATGCAACGCGGCTGATGGGCCACCCCTACCGTATCTCGGGCCACGTGGTGCACGGGCGCAAACTTGGGCGCAATTTGGGTTTCAAGACATTGAACCAGCGTTTTGCCCATTGGAAGCCTGCTGCCAGTGGTATCTTTGCCGTGCTGGTGTATGGCCTGAGCGCACAACCCGTGCGCGGCGTGGCCAACCTGGGCGTGCGCCCGTCGCTGGACCCGCGGGATGTGAATGGCGGACGTGTGCTGCTGGAAACCCATTGCCTGGACTGGCCGGATCACCTGGGTCCCGAGGGTGCCTACGGTCATATTGTTCGGGTGGAACTTCTCCATAAGCTGCACGACGAACGCAAATACGAATCCCTGGACGCGTTAACAGCCGGCATCAAGCAGGATTGCCTTGATGTTCCACAAGCAGGTGCCTGCTGTCAAACAAACGGCAACCACCATCACGGCCCCGTCAAAGTCCATGCCAGGAGTGTTTGAGTGCTGGTGCAGAGAGCGATCGATGCTTGTAGTGCGATTATTTGGGAGGCGATGCGTGCACTGGATGGGGCCGGACATGGCCATAGGCGCAAGCACAACGCCGCCCCCTGGGGGTGACGGCTGACACTCGGTTAGTGGTGTTTTGCGTTATCTGCTCGCGCTAGAGCCCCAGCATCTGCAGTACTTTGTTCGCGTCTGCACCGAAGTCACGAAACGCGGCCTTGATGTTGGGCACTTTGAACTTTCGCAGCAAGCCAATAGCGAGGCTGCGCAGACACGCCAGCGTACGGTCCGATCACCCTGCAGTGCGAAATAGTCGATGCGGCGAGCGGGTTTGTTGGAGCGCCCATGGGATCCAAGTCACCCTGAGACTCTTTGGAATTCGAGTCAGGAGCTAATCGTGGGCAAAGCCGGCATGCTTTTGCGGCTGGCGCGGCTTAACACCTGTTTAAGATGGTTCCAGCCCATCGCGATTATTTCACCCATGGCATCGGAGCGCATTTGATTTGCTTGGCGGATATGGGCTTGAATGTCGATGTAGTTGTATTCCATGATGGTGGTTCCTATGCAGATTGAGGCCCCTTTTGAGGGAACGGATGGACGATAATCCGCATGTTGCGACGCAGCAAACGATCAATTCTCATGCAACAAACGAGAAAAATTCATCCATGCCTTATCGCTTGCCGCCACTGAATGCCTTGCGCGCCTTTGAAGTGGCTGCGCGTCACCTCAGTTTCAAGAACGCCGCGGCCGAGTTGTCGGTGACACCCACCGCCGTCAGCCACCAGATCAGGTCACTTGAAGATTTTCTGGGCTTGACACTGTTTCACCGGCTGACGCGTGCCCTGGAACTCACGCCGCAAGGTCTGGCCATGCTGCCCAAGGTGCGCGATGGGTTGGGCTGTTTTGCCGAGGCGGTGGAAAATGCCCATGAACATACCGTTGATGGCCGTTTGTTTGTGGTTTTGCCGCCCGCGTTTGCGACCCGCTGGCTGGTGCCGCGGCTGCGCCGGTTTTCCGAGTCAGAGCCGTCACTGAACCTGCATATCATTCGATCACTCAACACCGTAGACGGTGAACAGGAAGCGGCTGGTACGTCGTTTGAACAGGCCGGCTTGCGTCAGGACGACTCCATGGTGGTGATCCGTTACGGTGCCGGGTCGTACCCTGGTTTTCAGGTTGATCATATTTTTGGTGCTGACTACATTGCAGTATGCAGCCCAAAACTGCTTGAATCAGACCCGCCACTGCGTACCCCAAACGACATGCAGTTTCAAGTGCTCTTGCATGACGATGCAACCACCCGGGTGAACTCTGGCCTGAGCTGGCAGGAGTGGTTCAGGCTGGCTG
>JAIFMA010000140.1 GCA_020048795.1 Rhodoferax sp. | reverse complement strand
CCACCCTCCAGGGCACACAAGCGATCTTCCAGCGTGTAAGTGGTGGGCGTGCCGTGCAAACCATAGGTGTAGGCGGTTTTATCCTTCCACTCAAACTGCCGCATCGCCGCCACTGTCGGGAAAAATACGGTCGAGGCCTTGAAAACACCTGGTTGAGGCGCGGCAAATCCTGCCGGCGCCGAGTAGGGATGATGAATCAGTGCGGTGCTGATTTCTCTGGCAGCATTGGCAGACACTCAGACGCTCCACTTTTGAATCAGCTGCTCGGGGCGCATGCTGTCATAGCTCTCAAACGGCTGATGGATCCATGGGTTGGTCGGCAACAGATCGACGCAATAGTCCGGGCTAAAGGTGGACAGTGCCTTGGTCCAGATCACCGCACTGCGAAGCTCGGTAATGGGTTTGTAATTATTCTTCAGCTGCTGAATCACCGCATTGAGCGTATGGCCGGAGTCCGCCAAGTCATCCACCAGCAATACCCGCCCGGCAATTTCACCTTTGGGTGTTGTGATGTAGTGGGCAATATCCAGATCACCCTGCACGGTACCCGCGTCGGACCGGTAGGAACTGGTAGACATGATCGCCAGAGGCTTGTCAAACACCCTTGACAGAATATCGCCCGGACGCATGCCACCCCGTGCGAGGCACAAAATGGTGTCAAACTGCCAGCCTGACTGAAACACCTTGATGGCGAGTTTTTCAATCAGGTTGTTGTATTCGTCGTAACTCACATACAGGTGTTTGCCGTCTTCTGTCAACATCAATTTACTCCTGAATTAGTAGCTAATCACGCAATGATTACAAGGGCTATGGTCGCGTATTCTCAAAATAGACGATGTCAAACGAGCTGGGCATGGCATCGGGTCAGTCTGCAAGAAACGGGTGGCGCATCATGATGGTGTGCTCGCGATCCGGACTGGTGGATACGATGTGGATGGGTACGCCGGTCACCTGCTCGATCCGCTGCAGGTACAAACGCGCCGCAGTGGGTAGCTTGTCGTACTGCGTCACACCCACAGTGCTTTCGCTCCAACCCTCCAACTTTTCATAGACCGGTATGCAGCGAGCAATGTCATCGGCCCCCATCGGCAAGATGTCAGTGAGTTCACCATCCAGTTGATAACCGGTGCACAGCATCAGCTCTTTCAGTCCGTCGAGCACGTCGAGCTTGGTAATGCACAAGCCGGTGAGTCCGTTGACCTGGGCAGAGCGTTTAAGCAAGGCCGCATCAAACCAGCCGCAGCGCCTGCTGCGTCCGGTGGTAACCCCTTTTTCAGCACCCACTGTGCTCATGTGATAACCAGGAGTACCAGGCACCTCCCAATCGAGCTCAGTGGGAAACGGTCCGCCGCCAACCCGGGTACAGTAGGCCTTGGTAATGCCCAGCACATAATGCAACAGGCCTGGGCCAACACCCGCACCGGCAGCCGCATTGCCTGCCACACAATTGCTGGAAGTCACAAATGGATAGGTTCCGTGGTCCACATCGAGCAGGGTACCCTGGGCACCTTCGAACAGCAGGTTTTCACCTTTGAGGTGCGCATCATTGAGTTCACGTGACACATCAGCCATCATCGGTTTGAGCAACCCGGCGTGACGCATCGCTTCGTCATACACTGCCTGAAACTGCACTTGGCCATCTTTCATGTAGGGCGCCAGCATCGGACCAAAATCAAAGGTCCTGGAGTTCAGATAGCTAGTGAGTACATGGTTATGCAAATCCAGCAATTCACGCAATTTGTTGGCAAATCGTTCAGGGAACTTCAGGTCCTGCACACGTAGCGCGCGACGGGCGATTTTGTCTTCGTAGGCTGGGCCAATGCCTCGACCTGTGGTGCCGATTTTTTCGCTGCCGCCCTGCTCGCGAGCAGCTTCACGGGCCACGTCGAGCGCGGCGTGAAACGGCAGGATCAGCGGACAGGCTTCGCTGACACGCAAACGAGAACGTAGCTCGACCCCCACTTTTTCAAGACCGGCGATCTCCTCAAACAATTTGGCGGCGGACAGTACCACCCCGTTTCCAATGTAGCACTTGACTCCCGGACGCATGATGCCGCTGGGAATCAGATGCAAGGCCGTCTTGACACCATTGATGACCAAGGTGTGCCCTGCATTGTGTCCCCCCTGAAAACGCACCACGCCTTGCGCACTCTCGGTCAGCCAATCAACCAACTTGCCTTTGCCCTCGTCGCCCCATTGGGTGCCCACGACGACCACATTTCGCCCTTTGATCGCAGTCATGATGTTTTGCTCATAAAAAATCAGATGGTTTGCACTACCCACTGACCGGCAACTTCAGTGAGTTCGCGGTCGCAATGGAATTCATCAACTTCACTCTCGTGGCCGGGCAACACGCGCATGACGATGTCGCCACCCGCACGCAAACCTGCAACCACCCCAGCCAGTGCCGTGTCGTCACGCCAGGGCGCGCGAATGGCCGCTTGCAGGGGTCTTGGACTTACCGCCACCACCAGCGCCTTGAGGTCCAGACTAAAGCCGGCCGCCGGACGGTTACGGCCAAACACCGCACCCACCTCGTCGTAGCGGCCACCGCGTACCAATGCATCACTGCCAGTAGGAGCGTAAATGGCAAACCGGGCACCGGTGTAGTAGGCATAACCCCGCAAATCCGCCAAATCAAAAGTCACCTGAACATTGTTCAATCGGCTCGCCAACTGCTTCAAATTTTGTAGTGCCTCACGCACACCAGGTAAGGGCTGGAGAACCTTTTCAGCCTCAATCAAAACAGTGTCATCACCGTACAGTTGCACCAATGCCAGAAGCCCCTGACGCACCTGTTCGGGCAGGCCGCGTGTCAACGTGATCAACTCCGGACTGTCTTTTGCGGCCAGCGCGGCATACAGTGCAGCCAGCTGAACCGGGTTCACCGGCACCCCCGCAAGCATGGCCTGAACCAGTCTGGCATCGGCCAGATCGACGCTCGGGGCCTGGACTTGGGCAACTTTGAGGCAATCAAGCGCCAGCGTCAGCACTTCGATATCAGCCTCCAGACCGGCATGGCCATAGATCTCGGCACCCAGTTGCAGCGGCTCACGGGTGGCATGCGGTGCACCGGCTCGGGTATGCAAAACCGGGCCGCAATAACAAAGGCGCGTCACACCACTGCGGTTCAGCAGGTGCGCATCAATTCGGGCAACTTGGGGTGTGCTGTCGGCACGCAAACCCAGCATGCGCCCTGAGAGTTGATCGACTAGCTTGAAGGTTTGTAGGCCAAGTGCTTCACCGGCACCGGTTAACAAGGACTCAAGATGTTCCAGTAACGGCGGCATAACCAGTTCGTAACCGTAGCAACGCGCCGTGTCGAGCAGGCTTCGACGTAGCTCTTCGATGTGTCGCGCTTCAGACGGCAAGACATCGGCAATGTGATCCGGCAGGACCCAAGCAGACATGGATTTGTGGAGGGCTGTTAAAACCGTGATTTTACCGGGCTAAACCAATGGTTTCATCACGACAGCCACCAAATCAGCACAACGCCCAGCATCAGACTACACAACCCAAAAAATCGCAACTGCCCATCACTGAGCTGCAAAATCTGCAGGAATGTCTTACGCCAGGTGGCAGGCGACACCAAGGGCATGAAGCCCTCCACCACCAACACTAGGGCCATGGCCAGCCAAAAAGTGGCGCTCGTCAAACCCGGGCCCTCATCACTTTTTCCCCGTGACCGGGACGGCTGGTGCCGCACCACGCAACGCCTTGAAGAACTCGGAACTCGACGGGTCCACCACCATCACATCACTCTTCTTGGAAAAGCTGGCCTTATAGGCATCGAGACTGCGGTAAAACTGGGCGAATTGCGGGTCGCGGCCAAACGCCTCTGCGTAGATGCGCGCCGCCTCTGCGTCACCCTCACCCTTGATTTTTTGTGCATCGCGATAGGCGTTGGCCACCGTGACCTCGCGCTGACGATCGGCATCGGCACGAATTTTTTCGCCTTCCGCGCCACCGGTAGAGCGCAACTCGTTAGCCACCCGTTTGCGCTCAGCCTCCATGCGCCGATAGACCGACTCCGTAATGGCATCGACATAGTCTACCCGGGTGATTCGCACGTCAATCACATCAACTCCCCAGGGTTTGGCACCGCGCACCTGGCTTAACACCTCGCCCTTGACATCCTGCATCAGTGCGTCACGCTTGACTGACAAAAGCTCCTTCACGGTGCGCTTGTTGATTTCCTCCTGAAATGCGTTGCGAACCACGCGGTTGAGTTGGCTGGCTCCCGCCGCCTCGTTGGTACCCACGTTGCGAATGTATTCGGTGGGTTCAGAAATGCGCCAACGCACGTACCAGTCAATCACCACCCGCTGCTTTTCTGCGGTCAGCACCGGCTCGTTATCGGTGCTGTCAAGTGTCAGCAATCGTTTGTCAATGTAGGACACATTCTGGAACGGCGGTGGCAGTTTGAAATTCAAACCGGGTTCGGTAATGACTTCCTTGATTTGCCCCAGCGCAAAGACAACACCGAACTGGCGCTGATCGACCACAAACAAGGTGGAACTGGCAATCGCCAGTGCAAAAAGAATGCTTGAAAAGATGAGACCTATGCGATTCATCAAATGCTCCTAGCGGGTTTCTCGAGTGCGCGTACGCGTGGCATCGCGGGCGCGGGCATCAGCCACCGGGGCTGGTGCCACATTTGCCGGTGCAGCCATTCCGGGGGACGCAACGGCCGCAGGTGCCAGTTCTTCACCAGTCATCTGAACAATTTTGTCCAGAGGCAGGTACAGCAAATTTGAACCCTG
The DNA here is from genome assembly GCA_020048795.1 of Rhodoferax sp. Taxonomy (GTDB): domain Bacteria; phylum Pseudomonadota; class Gammaproteobacteria; order Burkholderiales; family Burkholderiaceae_C; genus Rhodoferax. The sequence continues at coordinate 12,763 of JAIFMA010000140.1, read as the reverse complement.
GCGCGAATCAACCATGATCTTGGTCACATTGCTGTACATCTGTTGCATGGTGTCAATGTACATGCGGTCACGGGTAACCTGTGGAGACTTCTGGTACTCAGCAAGCACTGATTTGAAACGCTGGGAATCACCCTGGGCCTGCGCCACAATACGGGCCTTGTAGGCATCCGCCTCCTCTTTCAGACGCGAAGCGGCCCCAACCGCACGCGGGATCACATCATTGGCGTAGGCCTGGGCTTCGTTTTTGGCACGTTCGCGCTCTTGACCGGCCTTGAGTACATCGTCAAAAGCCGCTTGCACCTGCTCAGGAGGGCGAACACCGCCTTGTTGCAGGTTAATGCCAACGACCTCGATGCCCACCTTGTAGCGGTCAAGAATCTTCTGCATCAAAGCACGCACCCGAGGCGCAATTTGGTCACGTTCGTCCGACAAGGCGCTATCCATGCGCATTTTTCCAACCACCTCACGCACAGCGGTTTCGGCAGCCTGAACCACAGCGTCCGCAGGATTCTTGCTTTCGAACAAAAATGCGCGGGCATCGTTCAGGCGGTACTGCACGGCAAATTTGATTTCGACTATGTTTTCGTCTTCTGTCAGCATGGCGGATTCACGCAAACCAGTGGCTTTTATCACGGTATCGCGCCCGACATCCACCGATCGAATCTGCGTCACAAATATCAACTCATGGCGCTGTATCGGGTACGGAAGACGCCAGTTGAAGCCGGCACCCACCGTTGAGTTGTATTTACCGAACTGGGTAATCACGGCCTGTTGGCCCTCCTGCACGATAAAGAAGCCCGTACCCAGCCAGATCAACACTGCCACCACCGCAACCAGACCCGCACCGATTCCGGCATTTTTCATGTCCGGCTGAAAACCGCCCGAACCACCACCACCCGAACCATTGGCAGGCTGAGGACCTCGCCCTCCCCCTCTGCCATGTCCAAACAGTCCACCGAGCTTGCGATTGAAATCACGCCAGAGTTCGTCAAGGTCGGGCGGCCCTTGGTTGGATCCCTGCCGCGGGCGGCGTTCATCATTTGACCGCGGGGGTGTTTCAGGTGGAGGAACCTCTGGCTGAACTGGATCACCCTTGGCACTGTCCGCAGATTTGTCTTCCGAACGTCCCCAACGGGGGTCATTGAGATTGAACATCCCTTTGAGTCGGTGCGGCAAAAATGCCAAACTGAATGTGGGTAATTGAAGTTTCATCGAATCAACTCTTGTCTAATGAATTCCGATTGTGCCGAATCATTCGCCAGCCTCACGGCTCACAGGGAAATGCGTCAACCATTTCGGGAGCCTGCCCTTGCTGCAGCATGTTCGCCAGCAAGGCGCGCAACAGCACCAAACCATCACCCTGCTGTGCACTCAAAAATACACGCGGCACCGGCTGTCCGTCCAACTCGTAAACATCCTGCATCTCCGCAGGCCGCCCCTCGAGTGCCACGCGATCAATCTTGTTGAAAACCAGTACCTGAGGAATACCAGCGGCACCGATCTCAGCCAGAACGTGCTGCACTTCATCAATCTGCTCAACATAATTGGGGCTGGAAAAATCCACCACATGCAGCAGCAGATCAGCGTCAACCGCCTCTTGCAGAGTAGCCTGAAATGCGTCAATCAACCCATGCGGCAGGTCGCGAATAAAGCCGACCGTATCGGACAGCGAAATGACGCGGCCAAGTTCACCCAGGTACAACTGACGTGTGGTGGTGTCGAGTGTTGCGAACAACTGATCGGCAGCGTAGGCACGCGCTTTGACCAGCGTGTTGAACAGCGTGGACTTACCAGCATTGGTATAGCCCACCAGCGAGATATTGAAAGTGTCATGCCGCGCACGCTGACGACGCTGGGTTTGTCGCTGGCGCTTCACCTTGACCAAACGTTCTTTGGTACGCTTGATGCTGTCGCCGATTATGCGGCGGTCAAGCTCGATCTGAGTTTCACCAGGACCGCCGCGCATACCTATACCACCACTTTGACGCTCAAGGTGAGTCCATCGACGCACCAAGCGTGTGCTCAAATACTGTAAACGCGCCAACTCCACTTGCAGTTTGCCCTCATGGCTGCGTGCCCTTTGCCCGAAAATTTCAAGAATCAAGAGCGTGCGATCATTCACCGGCAATTCCAGGTGCCGTTCGAGATTGCGTTGCTGTGCCGGACTCAGACTTTGGTCAAACAGGATCTCTTGCACACCCAACTGCAACGCCAGTTGTTTGATTTCATCGGCTTTTCCAGTGCCTATAAACAGTGCAGCATCTGGTGCTCGTCGTTTGCAGATAAGCCTGGCAACCGGTGAAAGCCCAGCAGTTTGAGCCAATAAACCAAGTTCTTCCAATTGCCCATCAAAGCGGGGAAGCCCGAAATCGACCCCGACCAGCAATGCAAGAGTGTTCTTGATGTCAGGCTGAGCCAGGTTCGTCACCCTCAGCCACTGAGAAATTCACGGCTCGACCCGGCACGATGGTGGATATAGCGTGCTTGTAGACCATTTGCGTGACGGTATTGCGCAACAACACCACATATTGGTCAAAGGACTCGATCTGTCCTTGAAGCTTGATGCCGTTTACCAGATATATCGATACGGGGACGTGCTCCCGACGCAGCGTATTCAGAAACGGATCTTGTAATAGTTGACCTTTGTTGCTCACGATATTCTCCGTGTTCGGATAATTAAAGAAGGGCAGACGATACCACAGACAAGCTAAATTTTTGGTCAGGCACTCATAAACCCATAATAAATTCGCAGGGAAAAGTGCTTGCCTAAGCTCAGTCTGGCTTATCGGCAAACGGGTTGCTAGCGGTCTTCATTTCAATTCGCAAGGGTGTTCCGGCGAGGTCAAACTCTTTGCGGAAGCGTCCTTCCAAAAATCGCTTATAGGCTTCAGTCACATGTTCCAATGAGTTCCCGTGAATAACGATTACTGGTGGATTCATGCCGCCCTGGTGGGCATAGCGCAATTTGGGCCGGAACATCCCTGCGCGCTTGGGGCTCTGAAACTGCACAGATTCCAGCAACAACCGGGTCAGAACCGGCGTTGACATTTTGCAGGTCGCCGCTTTGTAGGCCTGGCTGATGGATCCCCACAGGGGACCAAGGCCTTGACGCTTTTGGGCCGAAATCAGGTGTAAATTGGCAAACTTCAAAAAAGCCAACCGTGTTTCAATCGAGCGCTTGACCAGTTCCCGCTGATATTCATCAACAGCGTCCCATTTGTTAATGGCCAACACAACCGCCCGACCATTCTCGAGAATGTAGCCTGCAATGTGTGCATCTTGGTCGGTCACACCCTGTGTTGCATCGATCAGCAGCAAAACCACATGAGCAGACTCGATCGCCTGCAAAGTTTTGACCACCGAAAACTTTTCGATCGCCTCAAAAACCTGGCCACGCCGACGCAGACCCGCGGTGTCAATCAACTCAAATTTTTGTCCGTTGCGCTCAAATGGGACGGAAATGGCATCTCGCGTAGTGCCAGGAAGGTCAAAGGCCACCAAACGCTCTTCACCCAACCAGACATTGATCAAGGTCGATTTACCCACGTTGGGGCGACCGGCAACGGCCAATTTGATGATACCCGGTTGATCTTCCGACACATCCTCTTCATTCAAAGAGCCAAAAGGTGCCAGCGCACGATCAATCAATGACCGAATACCCTGACCGTGCGCCGCAGAAACAGGGTGCACCTCACCCATCCCCAGTTCATAAAAATCGACTAATTGAACACCTTCCAGCATTCCTTCAGCCTTATTGGCCACCAGCACGCAGGGTTTGCCCAAACGTCGCAAATACTTCGCTATATCGTGATCCTGCCCAGAAATACCTCCGCGCGCATCCACGACAAAAATCACCACATCAGATTCCGCTACAGCTTGACGGGTCTGTTTGGCCATCTCCTTGTAAATGCCACTTGAAGCCTCGGGCTCGAAGCCACCGGTGTCAATCACGATGAATTCGTGCTTGCCCTGTTTGCCATTGCCGTAATGCCGATCTCTGGTCAGTCCAGCAAAATCAGCCACAATGGCATCGCGGGACTTGGTCAATCGATTAAAGAGTGTCGATTTGCCAACATTGGGGCGGCCGACCAAGGCCATGACAGGTTTCATCAATCGAGTCGTTCTGAATATCGAGCAGCATCACTCAGGCTGGAAACCAAACACGCCACCCCTGCTCGTAACGACCACCAATGTGCTCTGTGCCGAGGCTGGAGTCACAGTGATGGGTGACCCGTCGGTCGTCAAACGCGCAAGCAACGAGCCATCGACGCGAGAAATCAGATGAACCAGCCCGAAGTCATCGCCCACGACAACAGATCTGCCAAGAACCAGCGGTGCACTCAATTGGCGATAGCGCAAACGATTCGTCTCCCAAGCCTGTTCGCCGTCAGCCAGCCGCCACGCCAATACCCGACCGTCGCTCTCAACCCCATAAACCTGCTTGTCGTCGCCCTGAAGACCTACCGACCCCATCGCCACACGTCGCCAAACAACCTTACCCCGAACCGTCTCGATACATCCAGTGGCAGCCTGAAAAGCACGAACACAAACCACATCATCCTTGCGTCCAACCCCAGCCACCAAATCAACCAGACGTTCAATATCGTTGGTGCCACGCGGCGTGGCAACGGCAGCATCCCACAAAACCGAACCGGTTAGCGGATTCAAACCAAGAAGACGTCCCGAGAAACCGACGACCAATGTGTTGTTAACGGCCACGAGCACACCGGCCTGGCGCAAAACCAGCGCTTCGCCAGGTCGCTGGTTTTGCCATAACTTGCGCCCCGTTTGAGCGTCGAAGGCAGAAATCGTGCGATCCGCTCCAAGTACAAACACTCGCTCGCCAGCGACCAGCGGTGATGTAAAAACCTGCGCCGCCAAACGGGTTCGCCATAACTCGCTGCCCGCTCCCAGCACAACCAGTTCATTGCTTCGAGTGACCACTGCTGCATGGCGTCCATCGCTGCCAACTCCTGCCGCAAGTGCAGCCCCGACACTCACCCGCCACAACGGCGTGCCGGTTTGCGCATCAAGGGACATCACCACGCCTTCAGAGCCAGCGAGCACAATCGCGTTGTTATTGACTTTGATCTGAAGTGGAAAATCAACGGTGCCTACATGGCTGGTCCACACCGTGCGCACACCCAACAATGCGGGATTCGAACCTAGATCCGCCACATTTTGCCGGGGTGATCCACTTGAGCACGCCGCCAACAGGGTCACAACAATGCCTGCCAGACAGACATAAATTAAACGAAGAAGATAACTATTCACCATTGGTACTACTTCCCGGACACTATCGCCACTTGATTGAGCCCCTGCACGTCCACACCCAGGGCATTCAGTTTGACTTCGACCAGTCGACGATACTCGGTTCGAGAGTCCATCAACCGATAGGCCTTTTCATACTCGGCAATGGCCCGGGTTTTGTCTGCCTTCAAAGTCAAGACATCACCTTTGCGATCTGCCACCAAACCTTCAAAACCTGGTGAGAAAGTCCCATTCAACAGTGCCAGAGCCTCATCATATTGTTTGGACTCCATCAAAATTGCAACCAGACGAAGCCTGGCCAATGATTGATAGCCGACATCATTCGACTGATCTGCAAGCCAGTTGAGTGCAGCCTTGGCAGCATCATGTTTACCAGAATCGGCGTACTGCTTGGCAACCAGAAGCGCGGATTGCTGAGCATATAGGGTCGAAGCAAAACGATCTTTCATTTCCTCAAAAACACGATCAACCTTGACTGGGTCAGCCGACATAACCGAGCGTTCGACCTCATCAAACAGGGCTGCGGCTTGAGTCGCCTGGCTGCGTTGCCAGTATTGGTAGAAATTCCAACTTGCAAGGCCACCCAACACAGCGATCAACGCCCATGAAATGACATTACCGTATTGCCTCCAGAAATGCTTGATCTGATCAAGCTGCTCTTGTTCTTCAAGATCGAGATGATTTGCCATAAGGTCTAGTGATTAAACGCCCGATTGTAGGTTGGGCACCCACGAAGCCAAATCGGCCAACGGGTAAGTCGTTTGCGTTGCCCCTGCAAAACGAAGCGGCTTAATGGTGACTTGTTGCGAACTGACTTCATCAGCCCCAAAAACAAGGGCAAAACGTGCGCCACTACTGTCGGCACGCTTGAATTGACTCTTCATGCTACCCATGCCTTCGGCGGTGCTGGTGTGCATCTGTACTGTGACACCTAATGCCCGCACGTTCTGCAAAACACTGAGAACCATTGGCATCGCCGCAACGTCAGCAACAATGACATAGGCATCAGGCACGGGATTGACCGGGGCAAAACCACAAGCTCTGGCCAAATCCAATACCCTATCCACGCCCAGAGCCCACCCCACGGCAGGAGATGGCTTGCCACCCAACTGTTCAAACAAATAGTCATAACGACCACCGGCACAGACAGTTCCTTGCGATCCGAGACGATCTGTCACAAACTCAAAAACCGTCAGGTTGTAATAGTCCATGCCGCGAACCAACCTGGGATTGACCCGATAGGCAACGCCGTTTGCTTCGAGTATGGATTTCAACGTTTGAAAGTGCGTCAGTGAATCCGTTCCGAGAAAATCAAGCAGTTGTGGCGCGGCTTCGACAATGTCCTGCAGATGTGGATTCTTGGTATCCAGAATTCTCAAGGGGTTGTTGTACAGGCGACGGCGGGCATCTTCATCCAACACCGCCTGATGTTGCTCAAAATAGGCGACTAGCGCCTGCCGATGCGCCAGGCGCTCAACCGGCTGACCCAGGCTGTTTATTTCCAGCCGAACATCGCTGATGCCGATTTCATGCCACAGCGCGGCAGCCATCAGAATCAGTTCGGCATCGACTTCAGCCCCTGAAAACCCCAGAGCCTCAGCACCAATTTGATCAAACTGACGGTATCTACCCTTCTGCGGGCGCTCGTGCCTAAACATGGGTCCGAGATAATAGAGACGCTTGGGCCCATCGTAAAGCATGGCATGTTCAATCGCCGCGCGCACAACGCCCGCTGTTGCCTCAGGGCGCAGTGCCAGTGCATCACCGTTGAGCCGATCCTCAAAACAGTACATCTCTTTTTCAACGATGTCGGTCACCTCGCCTAATCCCCTGACAAACAAAGGTGTCCGTTCAACAATCGGAGTGCGTATGTTTCGGTAGGCATAGCGGGCCATCAGAGCACGTACCTTGTGCTCCAACCACTCTACCGCCGCAGAATCTGGCGGCAATAAATCATTCATGCCCTTGACCGCCATCAACTTGTCAGCTTTTGGCATCATCATTTTTTCAGTCATCGATTCACTCATTCAACAGTGGCAGCTTCACGCAACCCAAAGCGCTTTTTCACATAACTTTCGACAATTGCCTGAAATTCCTTGCCAATGCTGTCGCCGCGCAAGGTCATTCGTTTCTCGCCATCGATGAACACAGGTGCCGCGGGTGCTTCGCCCGTACCTGGCAGACTGATACCAATATCGGCATGTTTGCTCTCGCCCGGGCCATTCACGATACATCCCATGACGGCAACCTTCAGCTTTTCCACACCGGGATACAGATCGCGCCAAAGCGGCATCTGGGCGCGTAAAAAATCCTCAATCTGCTTGGTCAGTTCCTGAAAGGTCGTGCTACTTGTCCGTCCGCATCCCGGACACGCCGTCACACTCGGGACAAAGGATCTCAACTCAAGAGCCTGTAGTATCTCCGTGGCGATCAGCACTTCTTGGGTGCGCGATTCACCAGGCTGCGGTGTCAGAGATACACGTATCGTGTCGCCAATCCCTTCCTGTAGCAAAACCGCCATCGCCGCAGTCGAAGCGACAGCACCCTTGACACCCATGCCTGCCTCTGTCAGGCCCAGATGCAGGGCGTAATCACATCGTTTGGCCAGTTCCCGGTAAACCGAGATGAGATCCTGAACCCCGCTGACCTTGCACGACAAAATGATCTGATCCGCATCCATACCCATAGCTACCGCACGCCGGGCAGAGCCGACTGCCGACGATATCAAGGCCTCGTACATGATTGACTTGGAATTCCATGGTGTTGCCTTTCGACTGTTTTGATCCATCAAGTCGGCCAGCAACTCCTGGTCCAAACTACCCCAGTTCACACCGATCCTGATCGGCTTGGACCAGCGCAGCGCAGCCTCGATCATCAAACCGAATTGCAAGTCATGTTTACCACCCTTACCAACATTTCCGGGGTTAATGCGGTATTTGGACAGCGCCTGTGCGCAGCCCGCGAAGTCTGTCAGCAAGCGATGACCGTTGTAATGAAAGTCGCCAATCAGCGGCACATCCACACCCATGCGGTCAAGCTGCTCACGTATGGGTGCCACTGCATCGGCTGCTTCAGGGGTATTGACGGTCAGCCGAACCATCTCCGAGCCGGCTAAAGCCAGTTCCTTGACCTGAATCGCCGTCGCGATGACATCCACCGTATCGGAGTTGGTCATGGATTGCACACGCACGGGGGCATCGCCGCCAACAGAGACCACGCGACTGCCCCAAACGACCTTGGCCTGCCGAGATTTTCTTGGCAACGCGTGAGCCGATGCCACGGGCTTTGATGACTGCATTACTTCACCTCAAATCGTGCAATATTGTCTTTGGAAACCGCTGCCAGATCAAAAGCCTGACCACGCACAGACACCGAGACCATATTGGCGCGACCTACCACAACAGACAACGGAAGAACACCCGAAATCGGAATCAACTCGCCTTCAGAAACAGTCTTGCGAAGCTGCGTAGCGCCTTGGGCATCAGTAACTTCAACCCAGGAAGCTCCACGTGCCTGCAGGGTGAGAATCGACTGTGGCGAGAGTGTCATGGTCGGCGAGCTCGAACCCGAAACATGAGGCGACGTGCTGGTTGCAGCGTTAGCGACGCTAGCGCCGAGTGCCGGGCTATCGGTCAATTTGAATGGCTCAACTGGCTCCACCGACAACGGTTTCGTTACCTCACTGCCACCAGAAGCTACAGTTTGGGAAACCGTCGGCACTTGCTCGTGCAAGACATTGCTGCCAGCCATCGCCGCATCCTCAACCATCGGTTTCGTTGGCCAGAAATAGACCACAACGATGGCCACCACCAAACCGAGCGCAACAATAACTGCGGGACTCAGAATTTGCATGATTCTGGTGCCATTCAGACCACCAACATTCGACTTGAAAGTCGCATTCAGGCCTGACTCATCCGTCTTTATTTGTAGTGTTTGTAGCTGCGGCAAACGCGCCATAACGTTTGTCGGGTCCAGCTTCAAAGTTCGGCAAACGCTCAATGCAAACGCTCTCGCAAAAACCGTATCAGGGAGAAGATCAAATCTGTCCGACTCGAGTGCTTCCAATTTCTTGACAGGAACCTTCAAAGCGACCGCCAGCGCGGCGATGGACAAACCCTGAGCTTCTCGGGCATTTCTCAGCAAAGCACCCGGCCCACCACCTGCCGTGACCGCACTCACCAACCCATCGGACCCGGCACTTTCAACATTCGGCTCACTCATCGAAAGCTCCCCGGCGATACAGCATCGCCTCAGCCGACTGAGGGTGTCTTTTTTCCAATTGCGTGGCAAGTTGCAGCACCGCGTCTTGGTTGGACAAGCGCCGCTCTACCTTGACACCCAACCAAAGGGACTCTGCATTTGCCAGTTCACTATTGTTCAAACGCCGGATGTAAAACTGAGCGCGAACAAAGTCTCTTTTTTTATAGAGAATATTGGCTAAGTTGTACCCGGTGACCGGGTTTGCGGCATCGTACTCATATGATCTCAGAAGGCTTGATTCGGCATCGGCCAACATCCCCGCCGCTTCTTGGCATAGCCCCTGGATTCTGTAAGTCTTTGCCCGCTCAACATATGAAGGGTCAGCCAGTGCACGAGCGAAAAGTGCGAGAGCTTGGTTAAATTCGGTTTGCTGACATTTCAGCCAACCCAAATTGTGCAAAACATCAGGGTTTCTTGGCTTGATCGACAAGGCTTTACCGAAGCTCTCTTCAGCAATGGCATAGTCATTCAGGCGCATGTAAATCAACCCACGCAAGTTGTAAGCATCGGCAAACGTTGGATCAGCTAGGATCGCCAACTTGATCTCGTCCAGCGCAATGATCGGTTTACCCATTTCGAAATAGCCTTGCGCCAGGTCGCTGCGGTTTCGTGCGCGTTTTCGCTCGGCCGTTTCATCCGAATCAGTGAGCATTTCACCACGGCCGGCGGATGCGCCCGATGCGTCCGGTTTGTTTGCGCACCCAGACATGACCATGATGGCGAGACACGGGGCAACAAACAACCTCGCAAGCAGTTTTTTCCAACCGTTGTTCAAAGTCTCGTACATTATCTAGACCTTCTCTGTCTTCGAATCAAATTGACATTTTGGCCGAAACGTCACCATGCGCTGGCGAGCCATACGTTCGACAACCCGGGTGCGGTCTTTCACATCACCCGCCAATTGACCACAGGCTGCGTCAATGTCGTCACCACGCGTTTTCCGCACAGTGGTGGTGATGCCAGCATCCATCAGTAACTTCGCAAACTCAAACATTTGGGCAGGCTTCGAACGCCGCAAACCCGACTCGGGAAAAGGATTAAAACCAATCAAATTGAACTTGCACCAGATTTTTCCAGAGCCATACTCATGAATCAGTCCCACCAGTTCCCGGGCGTGCTCAATCGAGTCATTGACACCATCGAGCATGCAGTACTCAAAGGTAATGAAATCTCTTGGCGCATACCTCAGGTAATTCACACATGCCGGCAACAATTGCTCCAGCGGATGCTTGATGTTGAGTGGCACCAGATAGTCACGCAAGGCATTGTTGGGCGCATGCAAAGACACGGCCAGTGCGACCGGACACTCCTGGGCCAGCAAGTCGATCTTCTTGACCAGACCAGAGGTCGAAACGGTCACCCGGCGCCTGGACAAACCATAGCCATGGTCGTCGAGCATCATTCGCAGCGCCGGAACCAGGGCCGAGTAGTTTTGCAAAGGCTCACCCATACCCATCATCACCACATTGGAAATCACACGGTCATCGCGCTTCAGGTAAGGGCGTAAAAAATGCTCCGCGAACCAAAGCTGACCAATCATCTCGCCGGTTGTCAGATTGCGACTGAATCCCTGATGACCAGTGGCGCAAAACCTACACCCCATGGCGCAACCAGCCTGGGTAGAAATACAAAGTGTGCCCCGATCATCCTCCGGAATGAACACGGTTTCAACCGCATTGCCATCACCCACATCAAACAGCCATTTGATGGTGCCGTCAACCGAAACATGCTGTGACACAACCCTCAGGGGCGTGATGCATGCAGAAGTTTTGAGCTTCTCGCGCAAAGCCTTCGCCAAGTCGGTCATTTCATCGAATTGTCTGGCACCCTTTTGATGAATCCAGCGAAACAGTTGAACCGCTCGGAAGTGCTTTTCACCCAGATGCTCGCAAAAAACAGCCAACCCCCCGAGGTCATAGTCGAGCAGGTTGACCGTCATATACAGCCCCTGATGACTGAATAGTTATCGAGAATAAACATTCATACCAGGGAAAAAGAAAGCAATTTCAACTTTTGCTGTTTCGACTGCGTCAGAGCCATGCACAGCATTTGCATCGATGCTGTCAGCGAAGTCAGCGCGAATGGTTCCGGGATCAGCCTTCTTCGGATCCGTTGCTCCCATCAACTCACGATTTTTAAGGATTGCGTTTTCACCCTCCAGTGCCTGAATCATGACTGGGCCAGACATCATGAAATCCACCAAATCCTTGAAAAAAGGACGCGCCCTGTGAACCGCATAAAAAGCTTCCGCCTCACCACGCGACAGGTGCGCCATCTTGGCGGCTACCACCTTAAGGCCAGCGGCTTCAAAACGAGCATAAATTTGCCCGATCACGTTCTTGGCAACCGCATCTGGCTTGATGATAGAGAGTGTTTGTTCAATAGTCATGTTATTTCCTTAGCAAGTGGTTAATTTTGGACGACGTGGCCAAAGCCTTTGATTTTACCCTGAAGCACCTGTTACAACTTAAACCCAGTTCATAAATATGAGCCCTGAACCCAGCAGAGTCGCCAAGCCTAGCGACTCCTTCCAGAGGATCGGCGAGCCCCTGACGAGCCCGAACCACTGCCGTATTTCTTGGCCGCTTCCTGCCGTTGCCGGGAAAAACTGTCTGCGCCGATGTAGCCAAGTGATGTCTTCATGGGGTCAGGCTGATTTAACGGCGGCTGGTTTGTTCGAGATGATGGATCACTGCCACGCCCTGCGGTTTTGCGTGCACGGACAGATCTGCCTGCGGCATCCGCTGGCCTGCTCCCGGACATCGACTGTGGTTTATCGCCACTGTTGTGGTAGGTGGTCGCATTTGCGGCACGGGATAACGAGCGAATGTCTGCTTCGCCGAGTTCCATCCAGGCCCCACGTTTCAAACCACGCGGCAGCAACATGGCACCATAACGAATGCGGATCAAGCGACTCACTGCGTGACCTACCGATTCAAGCATCCGCCGCACCTCGCGATTTCGCCCCTCCGAAATGGTGACCCGATACCAACAATTGGAACCCTCCCCACCGCCTTCTTCGATCGAACCAAAGCGGGCCATACCATCTTCGAGTTTTACACCGTCAAGCAGCTTGCTTTTTTCGTCCTGATTCAATGCACCTAAAACCCGAACGGCGTATTCTCGTTCCAGTCCGAAACGTGGATGCATCAAATTGTTGGCCAACTCACCTGAGCTGGTCAACAACAGCAAACCCTCCGTGTTCAGGTCCAAACGTCCCACCGATTGCCAC
>JAIFMA010000171.1 GCA_020048795.1 Rhodoferax sp. | reverse complement strand
TGGTTACGGTGCAAGAGGCGATTGAGGACTGCCAGCAAAAAGAACAAGCCCTTTAAACACTAAAAAGATGGCGGTGGTGCCGCATAGACGACCAACAAATGACAGTCGTGGCATCGGCCAAGCAGCGCTGTTGGGATTGCAGGCGATTTGCCGACCTGCATATCACTATGAAATTCCTCACCACTGTTCGGTTAATTTAGAGTACATCGCTCGCAACGCCAATACCTGTGCGGGCTTGGGCAGGTTTTTGGGCATCCACGATTTGAATTTCGACAAGTGTGCTGATGTGTTTCGCGTCATGGCGTTTGTATAGCTGACTTGGCGTGAATCGTTGCGCGATATCGAGGTGTGCTCCGCCTCCAATCAGGGCAAGCATGTTTCACATGGGCTTCAAGAATGCCCCGGCTCGCTCGACTTTGGCCGATGCCTTGAACCTGTGGGACTGGCGTATTTTTCACGCGCTTGCCATGCGCCTGACTGCCAGCGCCAGGGCGCTTTACGTCAAAGAACCTATCACCGAGCACCACGTCGTGCAAGCCCTGTACGCGTGCGGACATGTGCGTAGAGCAAAGTTCCCCGCAGATGTGTGCACGAATGTGCAAAATGGCCCACACGCACAGGCTGCCATGGTCCATCTCAATCAAAACCATGCTGTCTCAATACAGCGAACCGCAGCGATAATGAGAGACTTCTTTGATCTGCCTGTGAGTGAGGCAAGCGTCGTTGAAGCCACGCAGACTGGTGCAGACCTCTTGCAGCCTAGCGTACAAGGCATCGGTCAATCTGTGTGCCAACTGGCATGGTACAAAGCAAATCCGAGGCCACCATGGCAAGAATCTTGCGATCTCGGTATTGTTTACCATTGCTCTTTTTACAAAAATCGACCATGCATCACCCTGTGCTTGAATTTGTCCACCGCAACACCATTGTCTCGCTGCCCAACGTGCCCCCCACCCGCACCCTGCTGCAGGTGCTGCGCGAAGACCTGGGGCTGACTGCCACCAAGGAAGGTTGCAACGAAGGTGACTGCGGTGCCTGCACCGTGGTGCTGGGTGAAAGGCGGGGCGGGCACATCCAATACAGCGCGGTGAACGCCTGCATCCGCCTGGCGCATTCGATTCACGGCATGGCCCTGTGGACAGCGCAAGACCTGGCTGCCACCGACGGCACGCCCCACCCGGTGCAGCAGGCGCTGCTGCAAAACCACGCCAGCCAGTGTGGCTTTTGCACCCCGGGTTTTGCCATGAGCCTGTTTGGCCTGTACCAGAACCAGGTGGGTAAGGGTCAGCCGATCAGCCGGGAACAGGCGCAACAGGCGCTGTCAGGCAACTTGTGCCGCTGCACCGGCTACCGGCCGATTCTGGATGCGGCGCAGCAGATGGCCAGTCTGCCACGGGTGCCGCTGGATGAAACTGAAACACTATCAAAACTAGAGCTACTTGCGCAGACCGGACAAGGGCTAGAGGCCGATTCATCATATCAATCCCCGAAAACCCTGAAGGAATTGCTGGCGCTGCGAGCGGCCGACCCCCAGGCGCAATTGGTGGCCGGCTGCACCGATGTGGGGCTGTGGATCAACAAATTACACCTGGACTTTGGCACCGTGCTGGACCTGTCGCAGGTGGCTGAACTGCGCGCCATCAGCCAGGATGCCAACACGCTGACCATCGGCGCAGCGGTAACGCTGACCGACGCGTTTGCTGCGCTGCTGGCCGAGCGCCCGCAATTGAGCAGCTTTGTACAGCGTTTTGCCGGGCTGCCGGTGCGCAATTCGGGCACGCTGGGCGGCAATGTGGCCAATGGTTCACCGATTGGCGACTCGATGCCGCTGTTGATTGCGCTGCACGCCCGGGTGGTGCTGGCCAGCGTGCGCGGCAGCCGCGAGCTGGCGCTGGACGCGCTGTACACCGGCTACCGGCAAAACGTGATTGCCAGCGACGAAGTGCTGACACACATCAAGGTGCCGCGCCCGACCGTCAACGAGTTTTTGCGTGTTTATAAAGTCTCGAAACGCCAGGAAGACGATATTTCGGCGGTCTGTCTGGCGCTGCGCATCGAGCTGCACGACGGACAGCTTGATTGCGTGTCGATCGGTGTTGGCGGTGTGGCCGCAACGCCGGTGCGGGCACGCCAGACCGAGGCCGCGTTGACCGGCCAGGTCTGGACGCAAGCCCTGGTGGAAAAGGCCAAGGCCACTCTGCGCGGCGAATTTGCGCCGATCTCGGACATGCGTGCCAGCAGTGACTACCGCACTCTGGTGCTGGGCAATCTGCTGCAACGCTTTTGGTTGGAAAGCCAGGGGCAGACTGAAGTCAGTCTGGACTGCGTTGGACTGTCGGCGTGATGCAAGTATGCCGATGCACCTTGGGCCTGGCCCGCAGAATTGGGGTCAGAGCCCAATTCGGGGTTGCCTTGTCAGCTCGTTTCATGGCGTTTGGCCGAATTGGGATCCGACCCCAAATCTGCTACAACGTGCCCGACCTGGATGCACCACCTCAAAAAATGAAACGATTCAGTCATTCGCGCGCAAGCGGGAATCCAGGTTTTTCAATATCTTGCGAACGCTTTTTAGATTTCCGTCGGCACGCGGACGACAGGTTCTGCCATGACCTGTCTAGTAGCTACCAGAGAGTCCATTCCAATGAACAACCCTGAAATAATCAAGGCCAGCGTCTGCGGCAGTTCGGTGCACCATGAAAGTGCACGTGCTCAGGTGGCGGGGGCTGCGCCGTATGTTGATGACATTCCTGAGGTGCGCGGCACGCTGCATGCCGCACCGATTTTGTCGCCGGTCGCGCATGGCCGGCTCAAGGGCCTGGACAGCGCTGCGGCGCTGGCCCTGCCCGGCGTGCGCGCGGTCATTCTGGCCAGCGATGTGCCGGGTGACCCGATGCTGGCTGCCTTTGCCGGGGACGAACCGGTCTTTGCCATCGACACGGTACAACATGTGGGTCAGGTTATCGGCCTGGTGGTGGCAGACAACGTGATGCTGGCGCGGCGCGCAGCACGCCTGGTCAAGGCCGACATTGAAGCCCTGCCAGCCGTGCTGAACGTGCAAGACGCGCTGGCGGCGCAAAGTTATGTGCTGCCGCCGGTCTGCGTCAGGCGGGGTGATGCCGCAGCCGCGCTGGCCAGTGCCCCGCACCGGCTCAGCGGCAGCCTCGAAGTCGGTGGCCAGGAACATTTTTACCTCGAAGGCCAGGTGGCCTACGCGCTGCCACAAGAGCAAAACCAGTGGCTGATCTACAGCAGCACCCAGCATCCGGGCGAAGTGCAGCACTGGGTGGCGCATGCGCTGAGCCTGGACAACCACGCGGTGCGGGTCGAATGCCGCCGCCTGGGGGGTGGTTTTGGTGGCAAGGAAACCCAGGCCGGCCACCTGGCGGTGTGGGCGGCGGTAGCGGCGGCCAAACTCAAGCGCCCGGTCAAACTGCGGCTGGACCGCGACGATGACTTCATGATCACCGGCAAGCGCCACCCGTTCAGTTACCAGTACAGCGTGGGTTTTGACGACAGCGGCAGGCTGTGCGGTTTGCAATTGACGATGGCGGCGCATTGCGGTTTCAGCGCCGATTTGTCGGGGCC
Organism: Rhodoferax sp.; assembly: GCA_020048795.1. GTDB lineage: Bacteria > Pseudomonadota > Gammaproteobacteria > Burkholderiales > Burkholderiaceae_C > Rhodoferax. The sequence continues at coordinate 2,857 of JAIFMA010000171.1, read as the reverse complement.
GGTGGCAGACCGGGCGGTTTTTCATGCCGACAACGCCTATTTTTTGCAGGATGTCGAGATTACCTCGTACCGCTGCAAACTCAACACCCAAAGCCACACCGCCTTTCGCGGCTTTGGCGGGCCGCAGGGCATGATCGTCACCGAGGCCATCCTGGGCGACATCGCGCGCCACCTGCAGCAAGACCCGCTGGCGGTGCGCAGGCGCAACCTGTACAGCGACGAAATCTGTCTGGCTGACCCCAGCCGGCCTGGCGAACCCAAGCCCGCCCAACCCACAAACGCTGCCTCAGCCACCCAGCCGATACGCCGCGACACCACCCACTACGGCATGAAGGTGGAAGGCAACATGCTGCCTGAATTGCTATCTAAATTAGAGCTATCAGCGCAGTACCAACAAAGGCTAGGGGCCATTTTTGCCTGGAACCAGGAGCACAGCACCGTCAAGCGTGGCATCGCCATCACACCGGTCAAATTTGGCATCAGCTTTACCGCCACCCTGTTTAACCAGGCTGGAGCCCTGGTGCACGTTTATCTGGACGGCAGCGTGCAGGTGAACCACGGTGGTATCGAAATGGGGCAAGGCCTGAACACCAAGGTGGCGCAAATTGTGGCTGACGAACTTGGCATACCGCTGCACCGGGTGCTGGCCACCGCCAGCGACACCAGCAAGATCCCCAACGCCTCGGCCACAGCAGCCTCGGCCGGCACCGATTTGAATGGCCGCGCCGCCCAGTTTGCCGCCGCCCATGTGCGCGACAACCTGGCCGCCTTTGTCGGTGGCCTGGACGGTGTGGGTGCCGGAGCAGTGCGTTTTGCTGCCGGAAAGGTTGTGACGCCGAAATCGACCCGCACTTTTGACGAGGTGGTCAGCCTGGCTTACGCCAACCGCATCCAGCTCTGGAGCGACGGCTTTTACCGCACGCCCAAAATCCACTACGACAAAACCACCCTGACCGGGCGACCGTTCTTTTATTTTGCCTATGGTGCGGCCTGTACCGAGGTGGCCATCGACACCCTGACCGGTGAAAACAAGCTGCTGCGGGTGGACATCCTGCACGATGTGGGCCGCTCCATTAACCCGGGGCTGGACATCGGTCAGATTGAAGGCGCCTTTGTGCAGGGCATGGGCTGGCTGACCACCGAACAACTGGTCTGGAACGAACGCGGTCTGCTGAGCACCCATGCACCCAGTACTTACAAAATTCCTACGGCAGGTGACGTGCCAGCGCACTTCAAGGTTGATTTGTGGGATGCGCCCAACACCGAAGACAACGTGTTTGGCTCCAAAGCGGTGGGTGAACCACCCTTCATGCTGGCCATCAGCGTGTTTGAGGCCTTGCGCGATGCCGTGGCACAAGCCAGAGGGGATGGTCAAACCGGGGAACTGTCGGCACCGGCCACGCCTGAGTCCGTGCTCAGGGCCTTGTACAAGCGCCATGCGTTGTTGCAAACCGCTTGTGTAGCCAGCTACACCGCGCGGCTTGCGCCTAGCCTTGCACTTGCCATCACGACCTCCTTGGTCCAAGTTATTTTCGCTTGACCCCTAAACCCCGGCCAGCGAACGCAGCCCACCAAGATCCACCAGATTGAGCACCCGGCCAGAGCCACTGATCAGGCTTTGCTCGCGCAGGTGGCGCAGCACGCGCGAGAAGGTTTCGGGCGCAATACCGAGCTGGGCGGCAATGCTGCGCTTGCGCTGTTGCAGCTCAACCGCCATGCCGCCGCTGCCGCGCTGCTGGGCATGGCTGAGCAGCCATTCGGCACAACGGGCCTCGGCATCCTTGGCCAGACGGCTGACGGCAAACTCGATTTGCCGCCGATGCGCCATGGCCACATCGTTGAGAACCGCCTGGGCGGATTCGGGCATGTTGGCAATCGCCTTGCGAAAATCCGACAAACTGACACTGCGCAGTACCACCGGCGTATCCGCCACTGCATCCACCAGATGTGGCAAACCGAGCACGACAGAGCTGGCATCCAGCCAGCATGGGCCTTCAAGCACGCCAATCTGGTGCTCCAGCACGCCGGCATCGAGCACGCCCAGCGCCACGCGTCCGGACTCGATGTAGCTCACGCAAGTTATGTCAGTGCCACGCTGCATCAGTACTTTCCCCCTGGTCAAACACTGTTTTTGCGCCGATGAATCAATGGTGTCGATGGAAAACATGGCTGCCACTGTGCCGTGCCAGATCAGCGCAGACCTTGAGCCAAATCAAATTAGTGAAGAAAAGATTGACCAAATACCCTGTAAAACGCCTAAGTTGATGCCACAGGCCACGCCCATCGACCAGAGGCCTGTTTCTGGTGCCAACATTGCAGGCAAACGCCTTGAAAAAACCACCCCTGATACACCGTGAACACACTGCTGATCAAGAACGCCCGCTGTGTTGCCAGCTTTGACAGCCCGAACCCTGATCAATCGCGTGAACTGCGCGATGCCACCATTTTTATTCGCGGCCATCTGGTTACGCCCGGCCTGATCAACACCCACCACCACATGTTATGAGCGGCTGCTGCACCACCAGCAGCGATCATCTCTACCTCTACCCCAATGGCGTGCGACTTGATGACAGCATTGCAGCCGCGCAGCAGAGCGGCATGCGTTTTGTCGCCACCCGGGGCAGCATGAGTGTGGGCATCAGCCAGGGTGGCCTGCCACCGGACAGCGTGGTGGAAACCGAGGATTTCAGCTGACCACGCTGGACCTGCCGCCACTGGTCGAAAAACACAACCATCTGGCATGGCAACTGGCCCTGGGCCATTGATGCGCCCGGTTAACGTGAAATAACTTTCCCGTCCGGGGGTGGTCAGAGTCCATGAAAGTTAAGATGACGTTTCAAATTCAGGAGTCATGCCA
>JAIFMA010000095.1 GCA_020048795.1 Rhodoferax sp. | reverse complement strand
CCCCGCCCGGTCTTGGCTCTCACATCAACGCCAGGTTCTTGCTCAAAGGGCATGAATCGGTTCCCTTGCAGATGTCTTTTTTTGCGGATGGCATGTGACATGGTTGTGACGCACGCAAGATCCATCCTGACATGCTCCAGTCACATTGCGCCACTAGCCTAGTGGCTCTTATGCAAGAAAGGCTGTCATGCAACTTAACTCTCTGTCGCGCGTCCTGGCGGGTGACCTTCATCACATTACCGTCTCTAAAGCGCTTCTAATTATGTAGCTATACGCGCTTACCCAACAAGGGCTAGAAGCCAATTTCATATAAAACCACAGACCGATGCCAGATGTACAAAGACGAAACCACACAAATTTCTTTATCAGGCCTGCGCTACACCTCAAAACAAGGTGGCTCGCCCTACCAAAGTGTGGGCGGTTCAGGCCACACCATGAGTTGCATCAAGTGTGGACATCACCGACTGCGCAGCAACGGGTCTTTCAAGCGCTACCCCACCGCGCTGATGTTTTTCTGTTTTGACTGCAAGCCAAAGACCGTCATGCAATAGGCTCGGCGTGTTTGCCACCCATTTTGGCGCGCGCGCACTGCTTGTCGTCCAATTGACACCTTTTTTCAATTACAGTAAGGTTTTGTTGGTGTCAGAGCGATCATCTCTGTCAACAAGAGCGCCAGTGAGCATGACGTGGCGCCACCAACGCCATCATCACAAAATTTCACCACCCAACCCAAAAGCAGGAAAAGGTCAACACCATGGATTTGGTTTTGTGGCGTCATGCTGAGGCGCAGGACTGGGCCCAAGGCTGTGACGACATGTCACGCTGCCTGACGGCCCGTGGTGAAAAACAGGCGGCTCGCATGGCGACATGGCTGGATCGCCAATTGCCTGCCAACACGCGTATTTTTGTCAGCCCGGCAAGTCGCTGCGAGCAAACCGCCAATGCCCTGGGACGCAAGTTCAAGTTCCGTCAGGAACTGTCGCCAGACGGACAAATGTCTCAATTGCTTGACCTGGTGCAGTGGCCCGATGCGAAAGGCACAGTTCTGATAGTGGGTCATCAACCCACACTGGGACAAACCATCGCCCAACTGATTGAACTCAAGTCACCCGAGTGCTCGGTCAAAAAAGGGGCGGTCTGGTGGCTGCGTCACCGCCAGCGCGAAACACTGTCCCAGACCGTGCTGGTCACCATGCAGTCGCCGGAAGTACTTTGAGCGTTGATCAGCTATTCGCTACACCAGGCACCCCCCAACCCAACAGAAAACTTCAGCCTGGCACACGGGCGAGGTGCGATTAGGTCTTGTCCATGAATAAGCTGTGCATTTGGCCGTCGCATTTGGGATGCAATGCCAGGCGCAAATCGCTTGTGCAGCTTTGCTGCACAAGCGATTTGCAACGACGCAGTGCGCCCAAAGCTGGCGAGCCAAATGTGCATGATATTTGTGGACAAGCCCTTAGGCCAACTGGCTTCAAACTCGGCGCACTGGCATGACGAAGCAGATCCTGCTGCTCTTGTAATGTCGCAACCAAGCCTCGTTTGACCTTGGCTGCGGGCCGGGTTCAGTGTGAATGGTGTGGCGCTTCGATTGGGTCATAACGCTGGCCGCGCAGCAACGCCAGGGGAGACTGTTTGTCGGTGGCCTGGTTCACTTCGTCGTAACCCCGAGGCTCAAAAAAATGTGCTCCGACTGGCGCGTAAGCATTCCAGCCAGCCAACAAGCCCAGAGGCTGCGGGGTTGACGAACATCAGCACATAGGCCACCAGGAAGCTTGTCGCGCTGATCAAATGCAGCGTCTGGTTGATGCGGCACTGGTGGTAGTAGCGGTGGTCATCCCACTGCAAAACACGGACTTTTTCACAAAATCCTGCATGAATAGGCACCAAGGTTGACGGACAGGATTGATGCAGCCGACCGGTTGATCGGCTGCCAGCACAGCAAGCTTGTCAGTGCAAGCCGACAAGCTTGCGGTATTCATCAGCGTTTGTTTAGCTGCCGATCACGCCACCATCTTTTTTGGTGATCACAATGGTGGCTGAGCGCGGGCGCTGACCGGCACCGTAACCGGCGTTGGCCGGCCAGTGGCTGGTGTACCTGGCGGGGTTGCCAATATCGGCCATGGCAGTGAGTTCGCCCGGATGCTGAATGTTGATGAACATGGCGCGTCCGTCTGGTGACTCACACAGACCGGTGATTTCGCAGTTGGATGGACCCACCAAAAAACGCTTGAGAATGTCAGGCGACTGCGCCTTGCCCATCGGCGTGCGCACCTGCTTTTCGCTGCCATCACCACGCTTGTACGACAGCGTCTTGGTGCTGCCATCACCCACTTTGCCAGGCACGGCTGCCAGCAGCATGCAGTTGGTTTTGTCGGTCATGGCACCGTCGTCGGTCTGAATCCAGCAAATGCCGGTGCTCGGGCTGAACACCAGGCCGTCCGGTGCCGACAGATCGTTGTCGTCAGTCAGGTTCGACAGGTTGACACGGGTTTTGTCCGCGTCGGCTTCCGAAGCAAACAGGTAGATGTCCCATTTGAAGACGGTATCAACCGGGTTGGCCTGAGCCACACGGACGATGTGGCCATTAACATTGCCCTTTTGCTCCTTGCCAGGTACCGCTGCGGCGGCGTACTCGTTGGTTTGCATGTTGCCACTGCTTTTTTGGCCACCCTTGATGTCGGTGTAGGTGCGTGGATTGGCTGCGTCAACGCCCATCTCGCCATCCACCGTACGGTTGCTGTTGTTGGTGAGTGTCATGTAGAAGTCGCCGTTGCGTGGGTTCACGCCGCCCCACTCGGGACGATCCATCCGGGTGGCATTGACGGCGTCAGCCGCCAGCCGGGTGAAAACGGCCACATCGGCATTCGACTTAAACGCAAAATCCGGGTTGGCGGCGACGATAGGGTTAGCCATCGACAGTTCCAGCCACTGGCCCGTGCCATCGGCCTTGAAACTAGCGGCAAACAAGGTGCCCTGGTCAAGGTACTTGTCGCCCATAGCCAATGGGTTGGCACTTTGGGCATCGGCGTTATCCCAGCGGGCTGCAGAGACAAACTTGTAGATGTACTCGCCGCGCGAATCGTCACCCATGTAAGCCACGATGGGCTGACCCGCCACGGGGCTGGCAAAACTCACGCTCTCGTGGGCAAAACGACCCAGGCCAGTGCGCTTGCGCACCGCCAGTTTGGGGTTGTAGGGGTCCATTTCGACCACATAACCAAACGTATTCATCTCGTTGCGATAGTCGCCCTTGGCATCGGCCGCCAGCGCGCCGTTGTTCCAGCGAACATAGCTGTCACCTGCGCCGGCACTCTCCCAGCCGTGGCGGCTGGCGGCACCCGCCTTGCGGCCATAACGCTCCAGCGCCAGAACTTGCGGGTTCTTTTTGCCGCGACGGTCGTCGTCCTTGGCATCACGGAAAAAGTAACCGGCCCAGTTTTCTTCACCCGACACAAAAGTGCCCCAAGGGGTTTTGCCAGTGCCGCAGTTGTTAAGCGTGCCGCGCGCCCGGTTGGCATCCGGACTGAATTTGGTGACCAAATGCTCGCTGCCTTTGGCCGGGCCGTGCAGCGCAAGCTCGGTCATGCTGGTGACCCGACGGTTGAAGGTTGAAGAAGTCTTGTAAGACCATTGTTTGCCCGTGGACTCGATCTCGACCACCGAGACACCATGAATTGCCAGTTCCTTGTCCACCTCGGCAGCCGGCCGCGGCAGCTTGGATGCACCCCCGTCGGCGTGCAGGAAAAATGAACTCAATTTCTCGTCGGTGGTTGCTTCGTGATTGATGGCCAGCAACGCGCGCATATTGCTGTTGTCCGAGCGCTTGCCTTGGGCATCCAGGCCAAACCATTCCATGCCGTCATGGTGATCCCCTGCACGGTTGTCATAGGCGGTGTCAGTGCCATCGTTCTTGTACGCCGAGGTACTGGCGGTCAACGGGTCACCCAGCGCATATAGCACTTGGACCTGGTAGCCTGGAGCTACCACCACGGTGTCGGCCAAGCTCTTGCCAACCGCAGTAAAACCCAGGCTGTTGATCGGGCTGTGCAAGCCTGCCGCCGCTGCCGACGCCATGCCGCCCGAGGCACCGGTGGCACAGGCGCTCAAGCCCAGGCTTCCCACCACAGCGCTGCCGACACCCCCCAACACCATGTGCCGCCGGCTCAGGCGTGCATTCACAATCGTGTCGATATGCGGGTTTTGAGTCGGATTTGAGTCTTCGGCGTTAAAGACATCGTTGGGGCGTTGTGTCGGCTGGTTCATGCGGAAAAACCTTTAAGGCAGAGTTGATGATGCGAGGCAGTATTGCAGCCATATATGACAGTTTTGCGACAAATTCGACGAGCGGCCTGGCGGCGCAAGTACTTCGGTGGTCTGAAAAAAACTCCACCATTTCGATCAATGATGTCCTTTTATGCCCCTAACCTATGTCTGTATTGGGCAAGCAGCTATCAAATTTGAATTGATCGAATGTCTTGCTTTGAATTCACCTGCAAGATTGTCTCGATTGATCCAGAACTACGGTTTGAGCAGCGGCACGTAGTCTGACAGGAAGGTACCACCGTCAATGAACAACTTACCCGCATCAATCAGCGTCGGCTCGGTGCCCATGCCGTAGGTGAAGTCGCCCACGGTGGTGTTGATAGGCCGGTCGGTGATGACTTCGCCCAGCGTGTAGGGTCGGCCATCCTGATGGGTGTAGGCAGTGTTTGCGGTGCGGTAGTAGCGCAGCGTGAACGGTGTTTCTGGAAAAACATCTTTACCAAAGTCGAAACGCTGGGTGGCCACCACTTGCCGGTAGCGGCCGGCGCCTGCCAGCGCGTTTTGGCGGGTGGGTAAAAACAGCGCTGGCTGAATACGACCGGCGGCGTCCAGATAGTCACCGCGTGCCGTGAACTCACGCACCAGCTTCAAGCGCAGCGCCTGCACCTGTTTGATGGCCGTCGCATCCTTGCCTGTCAAGGCGGCACTCAGCTCAGGCCAATCAGCAGAGTAGCCCTTTGCCTTGCTGATTCGCGTCACCAGATACTGCTCCACGGTTTGCGGCATATCGCCATATAGCGAGGCACCCACCACATAGTCCAGAAACACCCGGAACTCGCCCTTGTTCAACTGGCGGTTTTTCGGCTCGGCCACGGTCAGGCTGCCCG
>JAIFMA010000125.1 GCA_020048795.1 Rhodoferax sp. | reverse complement strand
GATCTGGCGACGATCAAGCCGCAACAGGTGGCGGCGGTGGTCGCCGCGGCCAAGGCGCGCACCCGTGCCAGGCTGATCGCCGAAAAAGTTGAAACCGCCGAACAGTTTGATGTCTTGAAGACGCTGGGCGTGGTGTTATTCCAGGGTTATTGGGTGGCCAACCCGGAAGTGCTCAGCACCAAGGTGGTGGCCCCCGAGCATGCCCATGTGCTGCAGTTGATGAACCTGGTGCGCAACCAGGCCAGTACCGAGGCCATTGAAACCGCCCTCAAAAAAGACGCGGTGCTGGGTTTTAACCTGATGCGCCTGATCAACTCCTGTGGTTTTGGCCTGACCCGTGAGATCTCTTCTTTTCGCGAGGCGGTGATGCTGATGGGGCTGAATCGCCTGCTGCGCTGGGCCGCCTTGTTGCTGGTCAGCTCACGCGTCCATGGCACGCCGTCGGTATTTGGCACCACGGCGGTGGTGCGTGGCCGGATGATGGAACTGCTGGCCACCGGAACCATGTCGGCAGAAGACTGTGACAGCGCCTTTTTGGTGGGTCTGTTTTCGCTACTCGACAAGATGCTGGGCGTTTCCATGCAACAGGCGTTGGGCTTGTTGTCCTTGCCTGAAGCGGTCACGGCGGCGGTGTTGCAGGGCCAGGGTGTTTTTGGCCAGATGCTGGCGCTGACCAAGGCCTGTGAAACCAACGACGACGATGCCTGTGCTGAAGCCGCGCTGGCGCTCAATTTCGACAATCACCACATCAACATGGCACACCTGGAGGCGCTGGTCTGGGCCGACAACCTGGTCAATGCGGTGTGACCGTGGCTGGCTAAGCCTTACAGCAGAATGGCCCGGTCCACTTGGTCGATGTCGGTGTGGCCGCAAAAAGCCATGGTCAGATCAAGCTCGTTGTGGATGATTTCCAGTGCTTTGGTCACGCCGGCCTCGCCCATGGCCCCGAGTCCGTACAAAAAGGCGCGACCGATGTAGGTGCCGCGGGCACCCAGGGCGCGCGCCTTGAGCACGTCCTGGCCGCTGCGGATGCCGCCGTCCATGTGCACCTCGATCTGTTGGCCCACGGCCGCCACAATGGCAGGCAGCGCGCTGATGGATGATGCGGCCCCGTCGAGCTGGCGACCCCCGTGGTTGCTGACCACCAGGGCGTCAGCCCCCGAGTTGACCGCCAGTTGTGCGTCCTGGGCATCCTGAATGCCTTTGAGGATCAGTTTGCCGCCCCAGCACTTCTTGATCCATTGCACATCCTTCCAGCTCAGGCTCGGGTCAAACTGCTGGCGGGTCCATGCGCTCAGCGATGCCATGTTTTCCACCCCTTTGACGTGGCCGACGATGTTGCCAAAACCATGGCGGCGGGTGCCCAGCATGCCCAGCCCCCAACGCACTTTGGTGGCCATGTCGAGCAGGTTGGGCAGCGTCAGCCTGGGCGGTGCCGAGAGGCCATTTTTCAGGTCTTTGTGGCGCTGCCCCTGAATCTGCAGGTCCAGCGTCAGCATCAGTGCCGAGCAGTTGGCGGCTTTGGCGCGCTCGATCAGGTCTTCGATAAAGCGGCGGTCGCGCATCACATAGAGCTGAAACCAGAACGGATGCCCACCTGTTTCTCGGGCCACGTCCTCCATCGAGCAGATGCTCATGGTCGACAGCGTGAACGGAATGCCGAATTTTCGGGCCGCGTTGGCCGCCTTGATCTCGCCATCAGCGCACTGCATGCCGGTCAGGCCGGTGGGTGCGATGGCCACCGGCATGGCCACGCGCTGGCCAATCATGGTGCTTTGGAGGCTGCGGTGTTCAATGTTGATGGCCACCCGCTGGCGCAGCTTGAGGGCCTGAAAGTCGTCTGAATTGGCGCGGTAGGTGCCCTCGGTCCAACTGCCTGAGTCGCAATAGTCGTAGAACATGCGGGGCACGCGCTTTTTTGCCAGCAGGCGAAGGTCTTCAATGTGGGTGATGACGGGCATGCAAATCTCCTTGATACAGCGGCCATGTTACGTTTGCCGGGGACGGTGGTGCCTGAAAAGCCTGCTGCAGGGGTTCAAATTTCGGCCGGTCAGGCCAGCCATCAGGTCTGACCCGTTGCACAACTGGCAATAATCGGCACACTCAAGGCCCTGACTCCAAATTTCATGCAATCTACCGACGTTCTTATTATGGGAGCCGGCATGGCCGGTGCCTCTGCCGGCTATTTTTTGGCACCCCACTGCCGCGTGCTGTTGCTGGAGCGCGAGACCCAGCCGGGCTACCATGCCACCGGGCGCTCGGCGGCGATGTTTGTCGAGACCTATGGCAACGCCACGGTACGCGCCCTGACCACGGCCTCGAAACCCTTTTACTTCAGCCCTCCGGCCGGTTTTTCCGACTACCCGCTGGTGACGGCGCGCGGCGCGCTGATTGTCGGCACCGCCGCCGACCACGACGCGCTGGCCCAGGCCTGGCAAGCCATGCGCACGCTGGTTCCCAACGTGCAGTGGTGGTCCCAAGCCGAGATGTTGCAGCGCGTGCCGGTGTTGCGACCTGACACGGCGCAGTGGGGCATTTTTGAGCCCGATGCCATGGATCTCGATGTGCATGCCATTCACCAGGGGTTTTTGCGCGGTGCCAAAGCTGCCGGAGCGCAATTGCTGTGTGATGCCGAGGTCAGCCACATTCAACGGGTGCCTGAGGGCTGGCAGGTCCAGAGCAGCGCCGGCAGCTTTGCCGCCCCGGTGCTGGTCAATGCCGCCGGCGCCTGGTGTGATGGGCTGGCGCAGTTGGCAGGTGTCGCCCCGGTCGGTTTGCAGCCGAAACGGCGCACCGCTTTCACCTGTGACGCGCCGCCCGGGTGTGACATCAGCGCCTGGCCGCTGGTGATCAACGCGCAGGAAACCTTTTACTTCAAGCCCGATGCCGGTATGTTGCTGTTGTCACCTGCCAACGAAGACCTGGTAGCGGCGCAAGATGTGCAGCCCGAAGAGCTTGACGTGGCCATCGCCGTTGACCGCATCGAGACCGCCACCCGGCTGCAAATCCGCCAGGTGCGGCGCAAATGGGCCGGCTTGCGCTCGTTTGTGGCTGACAAAACACCCGTGCTCGGGTTTGCACCCGATGCGCCGGGCTTTTTCTGGCTGGCGGGCCAGGGCGGTTATGGCATTCAGACCGCACCCGCCATGGGTGCCTTGACGGCGGCACTGGTGCGGGGTTTGCCAGTGCCGCCCAACATTGCCCGGCTGGGTGTCAGCACCACTGACCTGGCACCCAGGTAATCCAGGCCGCAGCACGACGTTTACCTTGATGTCCTTGAATTCCCTGCGGGCCTCGCCCGCGCTGGCCTGGGCTGCCCTGTTGCCTGTCAGCGTGGCATTGGCCTGGCTGTTTACCACCCTCCATTTGCCCGCGGCCGTGCTGCTGGGCTGCATGGCAGCAGGCATCGGCTTGTCGACCCGCGACATTGCGTTGTCGGTGCCACCACCTGGATTTGCGCTGGGCCAAGGGGTGTTGGGCTGTTTGATGGCGGCCAGCATGAACCCGGCGGCGCTGGTCAAGGTGGCCGATGCCTGGCCGGTTTTTTTAATGGCTGCCAGTGCGGTGATGCTGGCCAGCGCCGTGCTGGGCTGGATCATGATGCGCCGCCAGATCTTCCCCGGAACCACCGCCGTGTGGGGCTTGGCACCCGGTGCCGCCTCTGCCATGGTGCTGATGTCGGAGGCGTATGGCGCTGATGTGCGGCTGGTGGCCTTTATGCAGTATCTGCGGGTGGCGGTGGTCACCGCCACGGCGGCGCTGGTGGCTCGGTGGTGGCTACCGGCCGTGTCGGTCACCTCGGGCCATAGCGCTGCGGACTGGTTTTCGGTGCACCACGGCGGACATGTCGGTGCCACGCTGTTGCTGGCGTTTGGCGGCGCCCTGGTGGCGCGCCGGCTGCGCTTGCCAGCCGGGTCGATGGTGCTGCCCCTGCTGCTGGGCACGGCGTTACAGGCTGGCGGTTGGCTGGTGATCGAGCTGCCAGCGCCGGTGCTGGTGTCGGCCTATGCCCTGATTGGCTGGAGCATCGGCCTGCGCTTTACCCGTGCCACCCTGGGCCATGCGTTTGCCGCGCTGCCACAGGTGCTGGCCGCGATTGTGGCGCTGATGACGGTGGGGGTGGTACTTGCCGCCGGGTTGGTGCAGTTGGCGGGCATTGACCCCCTGACTGCCTACCTGGCCACCAGCCCGGGCGGGGCAGACTCAGTGGCGGTGATTGCCGCCACCAGTGCGGTTGATGCCGGCTTTGTCATGGCCATGCAACTGGCGCGTTTTCTGATGGTGCTGGTGTTTGGCCCGCAGGTGTCCAAATTTGTCGCCACCCGGGCGGGTTGATGGAGCGACTAAAAAAGCATCGTGACGTGGACGCTCTCTTGGTCTCGGGTCACCCTGACGTTGTCGGAAAAACCTTTGGCCAGTGCCAACATCTTGGCGTTTTGCGGCAAGATTTCGGCCTCGAAGCCCCTGAGCCCACGGGCTTTTGCGTGTTCCGTCATGCGCCGCTGCATCGCACTGCCCAGGCCGCTACCTTGCCAGGCCGGGTCCACCAAAAAGGCTGTTTCGGCCAGGTTGGTCGATGGATTGACGAAATAGCAACACTGGCCGACGATGACTTCTTCCTCGCGTGGTCCGGTGACAGCCACAAAGCCCACCTCGTCTTCATAACTGAAGTTGCACAGGCGCTGGATGTCCTTGTTGGTCAGTGCCTTGACGCGGCGGAAAAAGCGGGTGTAGATGTCGTTGGCTGGCAATTTGAAGAACAGATCGCGAATGCCCGTGCCATCAGAGGTCTGGGCCGGGCGCAGCAGCACCTGTCTTGAATTTTTCAGCGTTACCCAACGTTCTTCTTCAACCGGGTAGGCCTGCAGGTTTTTGAGCCACTGGTCATCTTGCAGGTAACCCAGCTGTTTGGCTTGATCGAGCAGCCAGGCGCGAAACTTGGGGTGAGCAATCTCGATCAGCGCGATGGCCCTCTCGCGGATTGTTTTGCCAAAAATATACGCAATGCCATATTCGGTGATCACGTAATGCACGTCGGTGCGCGCGATGCTGACGCCTTCGCCCGCGAGCAACAAGGGCCGAATGCGCGAGGTCTCGCCGTCGTCGGTGGTCGAAGCCAGGCAGATGATGGGTTTGCCACCCGGCGAGCGTGAGGCACCCCGCAGAAATTCCCCCTGAACCGCCATGCCACCGTAGAACTCAC
>JAIFMA010000068.1 GCA_020048795.1 Rhodoferax sp. | reverse complement strand
CGCTCTGGCCAACGCCCACCGTCTCGACAATCACCACGTCGTAACCGGCTGCTTCACAGACCAGCATCGACTCACGGGTTTTTTCGGCGACTCCGCCGAGCGTGCCGCTGCTGGGGCTCGGGCGGATGTAGGCCTTCTCATGGACCGACAACAGTTCCATGCGGGTTTTGTCACCCAAAATGGAACCGCCCGACACGCTGCTTGACGGGTCAACCGCCAGCACAGCAACCCGGTGACCCAGCGCAATCAGATGCAGGCCCAGCGCTTCAATAAAGGTGGATTTGCCGACACCCGGCACGCCACTGATGCCCAGCCGGAACGACTTGCCGGTGTGCGGCAACAAAGCGGTGAGCAATTCATCGGCTCTCAGACGATGATCAGCCCGGGTGGATTCGAGCAGCGTGATGGCTTTGGCCATCGCGCGGCGCTGCCCAAGGGCTGACCCCTTTAAGATAGATTCAAGCATTCAATCGACCCGGATACTCATAGACCCAAAGCACGCCAGCCTGGTGTCGCCATCGACAACCCGGACTGGCCTGTCGGGTGGTGTTGGCATTACTTGGCTCCCAAGGCCTTCTTGATCTGCTCCAGCACGTCTTTGGCGCTGGCTGGAATCGGTGTGCCAGGGCCATAAATGCCCTTCACACCGGCCTCGTAGAGCATGTCGTAGTCTTGCCGGGGAATGACACCACCAACAAAAACGATGATGTCGTCAGCGCCCTGCTTTCTCAGTTCTGCAATGATGGCAGGCACCAAAGTCTTGTGGCCTGCTGCCAGGGTGGAAACGCCCACGGCGTGCACGTCGTTTTCAATCGCCTGACGGGCACATTCTTCCGGGGTCTGAAACAGTGGCCCCATATCCACGTCAAAGCCCAGGTCGGCAAAGGCAGTGGCCACCACCTTGGCACCCCGGTCGTGGCCGTCCTGCCCAAGCTTGCTGATCATCACGCGCGGACGCCGGCCCTGCGCGTCAGCAAAGGCGGCAATTTCGGACTTGAGGGTTTCCCAGCCTTCGGCGCTGTCGTAGGCTGCGGCATAAACACCGGTCACCTTTTGCGTGTCGGCGCGGTGCCGGCCAAATGACTTTTCCATGGCATCGCTGACTTCGCCAACGGTGGCGCGCAGGCGCATCGCCTTGATGGTCAAATCAAGCAGATTGCCGGTGCCGCTTTCCGCTGCAGAACTAATAGCTTCCAACGCAGACGTGACAAGGGCTGTGTCGCGTTTTGCCCTGATTTGATTGAGTCTGGCAATCTGGCTGTCACGCACCGCCACGTTGTCAATGCTGCGTGACTCAATCACGTCTTCGGTCTTGAGCTTGTATTTGTTGACACCGACGATGACATCTTTGCCCGAGTCAATGCGGGCCTGCTTTTGTGCCGCTGCCGCCTCAATCTTGAGTTTCGCCCAGCCGGAATCAACCGCCTTGGTCATGCCACCCATCGCCTCGACTTCCAGAATGATGGTCCAGGCGGCATCGGCCATGTCCTGGGTAAGTTTTTCCATCATGTAGCTGCCAGCCCAGGGGTCGATCACGCTGGTGATATGGGTTTCTTCCTGGATGATGAGCTGGGTGTTGCGGGCAATACGCGAACTTTGTTCGGTGGGCAGTGCAATCGCTTCGTCAAAACTGTTGGTGTGCAGGCTTTGGGTGCCACCAAACACCGCCGCCATGGCCTCGATGGTGGTGCGCACGATGTTGTTGTAGGGATCTTGTTCGGTCAGGCTCCAGCCGCTGGTCTGGCTGTGCGTGCGCAGCATCAGGCTCTTGGGCTTCTTGGCGTTGAAGCCCTTCATGATGCGGCTCCACAGCAGGCGCGCGGCGCGCATTTTGGCCACTTCAAGGTAGAAGTTCATGCCAACCGCCCAGAAAAAACTCAGGCGCCCGGCAAAGTCATCCACGTCCATGCCCTTGGCGATGGCGGTTTTGACGTATTCCTTGCCGTCGGCGAGTGTGAACGCCATTTCGAGCGCCTGATTGGCACCTGCTTCCTGCATGTGGTAACCCGAAATGCTGATCGAGTTGAACTTGGGCATGTTTTTGGCGGTGTACTCAATGATGTCGCCAATGATGCGCATTGAAGGCTCGGGCGGATAAATGTAGGTGTTGCGCACCATGAACTCTTTCAGAATGTCGTTCTGAATGGTGCCGGTCAACTTGTCCTGGCTTACGCCCTGCTCTTCGGCCGCGATCACATAACCGGCCAGCACCGGCAGCACGGCACCGTTCATGGTCATTGATACGCTGACTTTTTCCAGCGGAATCTGGTCAAACAGGATCTTCATGTCCTCGACCGAGTCGATCGCCACGCCGGCCTTGCCGACATCGCCGGTCACGCGCGGATGGTCTGAGTCATAACCCCGGTGCGTAGCCAGGTCAAACGCCACCGACACGCCCTGCCCACCAGCCGCAAGCGCCTTGCGGTAAAAGGCGTTGGATTCTTCAGCGGTGGAAAAACCGGCGTACTGGCGAATCGTCCACGGACGCACCGCATACATGGTGGCCTGTGGGCCGCGCAAAAAGGGCTCAAAACCCGGCAAGGTGTCGGTGTAGGGCAAATCCTTGGTATCGGCTGCGGTATAGAGCGGCTTGACCGAGATGCCGTCAGGCGTTTGCCAATTGAGCGCCTCCAGGTTGCCGTTGGGTGCCGACTTGGCAGCGGCTTTGGCCCAAACGTTGAGATCAGAAGATTGAAACTCGGGAGTGTTTTGTGTCATGGCAAGGCAGTTTTATGGCGATTGATCAAACAGCGTACCAACACGCATCTGCAGGTGCAGGATGCGGTTGAAGCAACCGGGACAGGAGTTTACGTTATTTATAATTATTCATGCAAAAAATTCCGCCGAACTTACACTTCACTGCATGGTTGCCCGGTCGCTAGCCCGCAGAGCCCTCTACGAAGAGGTGGCCGAGTTGCTGCGTCAGCGCATTTTTAGCCGTGAGCTTGAGCCTGGCAGTTGGATTGACGAACTCAAGATTGCCGAGGCTTACGGTATCAGTCGAACCCCCCTGCGCGAAGCTCTCAAGGTGCTGGCTGCTGAAGGCCTGGTGACCATGAAAGTCAGGCGTGGTGCCTACGTTACCGAGGTGTCCGACAGTGATCTGGCCGACGTTTACCACCTGCTCGGATTGCTTGAATCTGATGCAGCCGGTGTGGTGGCCCGGATGGCCAGCGATGCGCAACTGCAAGAGCTACAGTCACTGCATCAAGGCTTGGAACTGGCTGCGCTGCCAGAAACCCAGGACCGTGAGCGTTTTTTTGCCATCAACGAGCGTTTTCACATACGCTTGCTGGCAATTGCCAACAACCGCTGGCGCAATCAGATGGTGGCCGACTTGCGCAAGGTGATGAAGCTCAATCGGCACAACTCCTTGCTCAAAACCGGCCGCATGCTTGAGTCACTCGGCGAGCACCGGGGTTTGATGGAGGCACTGACGGCCCGCAACGCTGATCAAAGCCAGCGGCGCATGCAAGAGCACTTCAAAAACGGCCTGGAAGCAGCCAACTGAGCCATTTGGCCTTCACCCACGAACGGACACGTCACTGAGCTGGTACGCAGGCCCTATCGGTAGCAAAGGTCAGCAAGAATGCGCTTCGGGTCCGTTGATATACCGCTTGATGGTGCGTCCGGAGGGATTCGAACCCCCGACAGTCCGGGTAGAAGCCGGATACTCTATCCATCTGAGTTACGGACGCGTAAACGTTGATTTTATACACACCTGTACAGTGACAAGTTCTCCCTGTCATTCGGTCGGCTGTTGGCTAACCGCAGTATTGACAGCTCTATCGCCCAGTCAATCCACTTCTCCATCAACAGCTTCATGCGCTCATAGTTTTTGAGCCACTTGCACACTATTGCCAAATCCTCCATGCTCGTTTAGTAAGGTGCGCCGGGCTGCTGAGACTGTGTGGGGCTGGTCAGGGCGTACACCATGTCGCCCACAAACCGCTTGAACGCATCGTTCTCGACAAACTGCTTGTAAATCTGCGTGTCGTCTTTCAGCAAAATCTGCATCGCCAGGCCCAGCGCCTGGTCGTGCGCCATGCGTGCGGTGTGGGGTGTGTTTTGCCGGGCGTTTTGGTAGGCGGCATTAGCCTGCACCCTGGGCGCAACCTCGTCGCGGATCTTTTTCACCACCCGGTCCGAGTCAGTGAACAGGGTGCCAAAGGTCTCGTTGAAGGTCTTGATGATTTGGCTAAGCGGCTCCAGTTCTGGCTGTGGTTTGACGCCTGCGCCCTCACCCGTGCCGGGCTCGATGGCCGCATCTTCATCGGCCAGCGCAATTTTCATGGCCGTCTGCTTGTCCACCTGGTAGCTGGCCATGTCGATGGTGTCGATGATGCCCACGGCCAGGTCTTCTTCCTTGGGGGCGGGGAGTTTTGCCACCAGCAAGTTCAGCAAAATCGACAGCTTTTCCCAACCTGCGCTGGTGCCCGGGGTGATGGAGGCCAGAAAGTCGTAGGTGCGGCAAAACGCCTTGGCTTTGCCTTTGAAGTCCACTTGTTGGTCTTCGTCCAGCGTGTTGTAGGCAGCCACGCAAGCATCCAGAATCGGGTCCAGTTTGTCGCGCTCGGCACCCGCCAGAAACAGTGCCACAAACTGCGCCACCTGCCCGGGGGTGTAAACCTGGGCAGCATCCAGGTCTCTTTTCTGGTCGTTCAGCTTGTTGGGGTCCGTCTCTTCGCTCAATAGCGTGGTGCGGTAGTAGTCCTGAAACGACAGCTTGATGGCATCAAGGTCGTTTTGAAAGTCCAGCACAAAACAGTCGCGCTTTTTGGGGTGCGCGCGGTTCAGGCGCGACAGCGTTTGCACTGCCTTGATGCCTGACAGCGCCTTGTCCACATACATGGTGTGCAGCAGCGGCTCGTCATAACCAGTCTGAAACTTGTCGGCGCAAATCAAAAACCGGTAAGGGTCGTCCTGAATCTTGTCGGCAATATCGCGGCTGGCAAAGCCGTTGAGAGATGACTCGCTGACCCGGACACCGCCATACTCAGGCTCGCCCGAGAACGCCACTATTGGCCGGTACGGACTTTTGCGCTCCACCAGATAGGCGCGCCTGCCCGCCGATCTTGCCAGCAGCCAATACGCATTCATGAAAATGGTCCACCATGATCTCGGCCTTGAGCCGGATGGCGTGGTCGTGCCCCTCCACATAGCGGCGCAGTTTCTTCTTGGCTTTTTTCTTGTCAAACAGCGGGTCGTCTTCCACCTTCTTGATGAGCCCAAAGTAGCTCAGCACCGGCGTGTAGTTTGTCAGCACGTCCAGGATGAAGTGCTCTTGCACCGCCTGCTTCATGGTGTAGCTGTGAAACGGCTTGTGCCTGACCTTGCCTTGCGCGTCCGGTGGCAGCGCGTCGCCAAACATTTCCAGCGTCTTGTTCTTGGGCGTGGCGGTAAAGGCAAAGTAACTGGCGTTGGTCATCATCTTGCGCGCGGCCATGCGCTGCTCAATGGCGG
>JAIFMA010000037.1 GCA_020048795.1 Rhodoferax sp. | reverse complement strand
TCGGTTTGCAGATCAATCAGCCGCTGGGCCGCCGCCTCGTCGTTGACGGTGTAGCTCAAGGCACGCAAGCCGGCACCCTTGACCTGGGCGACGGTGGCCTCAGTCCACAGCACCTGGTCACACACCACCGCCACACAGCGCAGACGTAACGCAGTCTCCAGCCAGCCCGGCCACAAGGCTTCGAGCAGCAGGCCGCGCGGCAGTTCGGGCCGGGCCTGCATGGCACCTTCTAGGGCGGGCACCTCAAACGAGGTCAGCAGCGGCGGCACGGGGGCACTCTGCCATAGGCGCGCTGCGTGGGTTGCCACTACGTCGCCGGTTTGATATTCGGTACCCGGTGTAGGTTTGATCTCAATGTTCAAAAAGTAATGATTGCGCAGACAGTAACGCGCAATGGCTTCAAAAGTCGGCAGTGGCTCGCCCGCAAAGGACCGCGAATGCCAGCTTCCGGCATCCAGCAGCGCCAGCGTACCCCAGGGGTGGTCGCCCGCCACATCGCTCAGGTCGGGGTCCAGCGCATCGCCCGCGTTGGTGGTGCGCTGCAAGGTGGCATCGTGCAGCAAAAACGGCACACCGTCCAGACTGAGTTTGACATCGCACTCAAACATGCGGTAGCCATGCGCGGCCCCGGTGCGAAAGGCGGCCAGCGTGTTTTCTGGTGCCAGTTTGCCAGCGCCACGGTGGGCCACCCAGCGCGGGTAGGGCCAGGTGGAGGCGTGAAGGCTTGCCGCGTTCATGGGACGAGTTCCTTGCGTTTTTTGGTGCTCGCATCAAAGTGGTGGATTCGGCTGGGTCGGGGCGTGACGCAAATGGTGCTGCCGACGACCGGCGCTACATTGGATTCTTCGGTGCGGATGATCACCAACTCGTCCGCACTACCATGGGTCCAACGGCCATAGGTCAAGCGTTCGGCACCCAGCATTTCAACCGCCTCGACGCGCAGGCCCCAGCCGGTGGCGGTGATGTCAAGATGTTCAGGTCGCACCCCGACGATGGTGTTGGGCGGTGCATCGGGCGCGTTTTTCAGCAGGTTCATGGGCGGCGAGCCCATAAAGCCGGCCACAAAGGTGGTGGCAGGGCGGTTGTACACCTCTTCAGGCGTGCCAAACTGCTCCATCACACCGGCATTCATCACCATCATGCGCTGCGCCAGTGTCATGGCCTCGACCTGATCGTGGGTCACAAACAACGAGGTAATGCCAAGCTCGCGGTGCAGTTTCTGGATTTCAAGGCGGGTCTGGGCGCGCAGCTTGGCATCCAGATTCGACAGGGGTTCATCAAACAAAAACACCTGCGGCTGGCGCACGATGGCCCGACCCATGGCCACGCGCTGACGCTGCCCGCCCGAGAGTTCGCGCGGTTTGCGTGTCAGAAACGGGCCAATTTCAAGGATTTTGGCGGCCTTGTCAACCCGCGCCCGAATCTCGTCAGGGGGCACTTTGGCAATCTTTAAACCATAGGCCATGTTTTCAAACACACTCATGTGCGGGTACAGGGCGTAGTTCTGAAACACCATGGCGATGTCACGCTCAGACGGTTCGAGGTGGTTGACGACCCGGTTGCCAATCGATATGTCACCCTCGGTGATCTCTTCCAGACCGGCCACCATGCGCAACAGCGTCGATTTGCCGCAGCCCGATGGCCCAACGATGACGACAAATTCGCCGTCGTGGATATCGGCATCCACCCCGTGGATGACCTGGTTGGCTGATTTGCCAGTGCCGTAGCGTTTGATGACGTTTTTGAGCTGGATGGAAGCCATAGTGCAATTGTCTGAAAGTCGTCAAATGAAAAAGGAGCAGCGGACAGCATCTGACCGGGAGCAGATTTCTGCGCATTGGGCAGCATGAGGCTCCCGGCCAGAGGCTGTCCGCTGCGGAGTCACCTTGGCGCGCTGTGCTTGCATTGTTTTTGGGTTAGGTTAGGTTGGAATTCATCCAGTCAGTTGGGGACAGAGCGATGCGCTGCTGCGCAGGTGCATCGGTCTGTCCCCAAGGTTGTTACTTCTCAGTATCCACCAGCCCCTTGACAAACCACTTCTGCATCAACATCACCACCAGCGCGGGCGGCAGCATGGCCAGCACGGCGGTGGCCATGACGATGTTCCACTGCATTTCAGAGTCGCCCCCGGAAATCATGCGTTTGATACCAATCACCACCGGGTACATGTCTTCGCTGGTGGTCACCAGCAGCGGCCACAGGTACTGGTTCCAGCCGTAAATGAACTGAATCACAAACAGCGCGGCAATCGAGGTTTTGGACAGCGGCACCAGCACATCCCAAAAAAACCGCATCGGTCCGGCCCCGTCAATGCGCGCGGCCTCCACCAGTTCTTCGGGCACCGTCAAAAAAAACTGCCGAAACAAAAAAGTGGCCGTGGCCGAGGCAATCAGTGGAATCGTCAGGCCCGCGTAGCTGTTGAGCATGCCCAGATCCGACACCACTTTGTAGGTGGGGCCAATGCGTACCTCCACCGGCAACATCAGCGTGATAAAAATCGCCCAGAAGAAAAACATGCGAAATGGAAAACGGAAATACACAATGGCAAAAGCTGACAACAGCGAAATCGCGATTTTTCCCAGCGAGATGACCAGCGCAGTGATCAGGCTGACCATCATCATCTGGCCGACGGGTGCTTTGGACCCCGAGCCACCACCGGTGCCGTTCCAGGCCGCGGTGTAGTTTTCCAGAAAATGCCCACCCGGCAGCAGCGGCATGGGCGACTGCACAATCGCTTGTGAGGTCTGGGTCGATGCCACAAAGGTCAGGTAGAGCGGAAACGCCACCACCAGCACGCCCAAAACCAGCACGGCATGCGACAGCACGGTTAACCAGGGCCTGCGCTCAACCATTAGTAATTCACTTTCTTCTCGACAAAACGAAACTGCACTACGGTCAGGGCCACCACAATCACCATCAGCACCACCGACTGAGCCGCCGAGCCGCCCAGGTCCATCGCCTTGAAGCCGTCAAAGTAGACCTTGTAAACCAGAATCGCGGTTTCTTTGCCCGGTCCACCCTGGGTGGCGGCATCAATGATGGCAAAGGTGTCAAAAAACGCGTAAACAATGTTGATCACCAGCAAGAAAAAGGTGGTGGGTGACAGCAACGGAAACACAATCGTCCAGAAGCGTCGCCAGGGCCGGGCACCATCAATGGCAGCGGCTTCGATCAATGATTTGGGAATGCTTTGCAATCCCGCCAGAAAAAACAGGAAGTTGTAGGAAATTTGCTTCCACACGGCAGCCATCACCACCAGCGTCATGGCGTGTTGGCCATTGAGCAAGTGGTTCCAGTCAACACCCAGCGCGCGTAACCAATAAGACACCACACCGACACTGGGGGCAAACATAAAGAGCCAAAGCACCCCAGCCACAGCAGGCGCCACGGCGTAAGGCCAGATCAACAGGGTTTTGTAGGCCAGCGCACCCTTGACAATGCGGTCGGCAAACACCGCCAGCATCAACGAAACGCTGATCCCGACCACCGCCACCAGGCTTGAAAAAATTGCCGTGGTGTAGAAAGATGCCAGATAGGTTTCGTCGTTCCAGAGATTGCGGAAATTCTCCAGCCCGACCCACTCGACCGAGGTGCCGAATGCGTCAGACTGCTGAACCGATTGCAACAGTGCCTGTGCGGCCGGCCAGAAAAAAAACAGCGTAATGATGAGCACCTGGGGTGCAATCAGCACCCAAGGCAGCCAGCTTGATCGGAAGAAAACGCGCTTTTCCATCGCGTTGAAGGCTGGTGTCTAGCCCTTCTTATTGGCTTTCTCAAACCGCTCGAGCAATTCATTGCCGCGCTTGACGATGGACTGCAAGGCCTCGGTGGCGCTCTTCTTGCCACCCCAGACCTGTTCGAGTTCTTCGTCCTCGATGGTGCGGATCTGCACATAGTTGCCCAGGCGGATGCCGCGCGATTTATCGGTCACCTTGCGGATCATCTGGGTGGGCGCCACATCGGTGCCGGGGTTTTCCTTGTAAAAGCCAGACTTTTCGGTCAGGTCAAATGCCGCCGTGGTGATGGGCAGGTAACCCGTGCGTTTGTGGCTGGCCGACTGCACTTCGGGGCTTGAGACGAAGCTGAAAAAAGCTGCCACACCCTTGTACTCCTCCGCCTTTTTGCCAGCCATCACCCACAGGCTGGCACCACCGATGACGGTGTTTTGCGGGGCACCGGGCACATCGGGGTAATAGGGCAGGGGCGCCAGACCAAAGGCGAACTTGGCGTTTTTCTTGACATTGCCGTAAAAACCGCTGGAGGTGGTGATCATGGCGCATTCACCCGACACAAAGGTGGCTTCCGGCACGTTGGCACGGCCTTTGTACACAAACAGACCTTGCTTGGCCATGTTGGACAGGTTGTCAATGTGGCGCACATGCAGGGGTGAATCGACCTTCATGCGTGCATCCATACCGCTCAGACCGTTGGATTTGGTGGCAAATTCGACGTTGTGCCAAGCCGAGAAGCTCTCGAGCTGGGTCCAGCCCTGCCAGGCCACGGTCAGAGGACACTTGTGGCCGCTGGCTTTGAGCTTGGCCGCAGCCAAGGCCACTTCAGGCCAACTGCTGGGCGCTTTGGCGGTGTCGATGCCTGCCGCCTTGAACGCGTCCTTGTTGAAATAGAACACGGTGGTTGAGCTGTTGAACGGAAAACTCAGCATTTCGCCGCTGGGTGCGGTGTAGTAGCCGGCGACCGCCGAGATGTACGCTTTGGGGTCAAACTTCTGACCAGCATCTTTCATGACCTTGGCCACCGGCACGATGGCACCCTTGCTGGCCATCATGGTGGCGGTGCCGACCTCAAAGACTTGCAGGATGTGCGGCGCGTTACCTGCACGAAAGGCCGCCACGGCCGAGGTCATGGACTCGTCGTAGGTGCCCTTGTAGGTGGGCACAATCTTGTAGTCGCTTTGTTTGGCGTTGAACTCTTTGGCCAGGTCGTTGACCCATTCGCCGTTTACGGCGGTCATGGAGTGCCACCACTGGACCTCAGTCACGGCCTGGGCCGACAGGGCAAAAGTTGCTGCAACGGCAACAACTGCAAGTTTGAACTTCATACGATCTCCTTGAGTTTGGAAGGCAGAGCATAGTCAACAAATGTGAAACATTTGCGACAGTCACAAGACAATCTGAGCAAACCTTGATTAAACGCAGAATTTGGTGGCTTCCATATCAGGGTTTCCATCAGGGCACATGGGGCTGGGGTGCCTGTAGCCCC
>JAIFMA010000088.1 GCA_020048795.1 Rhodoferax sp. | reverse complement strand
ACTTTTGCCAGTGACCGTCGGCACTGCAGCGCAAGCCGACGCCCGCCAGTGGCCGGTTCCGGGTAGGCCAGCTTCAAGATTTCCGCAGCCCTTCAGCCGCCGTTCGTGGCTGTGGTCTACGTGCCAATTGCGGTCACACGATGCGGCGAGTTGGTACCATAGGTGAGTTCGGTCTGAAAAGCTCCAAACAACAGTATTGCGTAACAGGACAACGTTGCGCTGATTTGTCCCGCTCAAAAAGAAGCATACCCATATGAATGCCGCGACTAACTTGCGACGGATAGCCCCAGATGTTCGAGCTTGAAGGCTATGCCACTCAAAAGAAGATTTACGAGAGCGGCCATAGCCAGGTCTTTCGTGGCAAGCGCAAACGTGACGGACTGCCCGTCATCATCAAGGCACCGTCGTCGAATAAATTTTCTGTTCGGGAAAATCTCCGCTACCAGAACGAATACAACTTGCTGGTTGCCATGCGGTTTAGCCGGATTATTCGTGTGTATGACATCGTGCAATATCGCTCCGGCTTTGCCATTGTTGAGGAGGATTACGGCGCGTGTGATTTGAACCAATGGCTCAATGAGAAAAGCCTGGTACCAGCCGAGTTCCTGGCGGTTGCCATCCAAATGGCTGAAGGCTTGGTCCAGATGCATGGTCAAGGCATCATCCACAAAGACATCAATCCTGCCAACGTTTTGATTCATCCAAAAACGGCACAGGTGAAACTCACCGATTTCGGGCTGTCCACCTTGATTGGGGTTGAAACCCTGGAAGCGTGCGCCCCGAACCTGATCGAAGGCACTTTGCGCTACGTGTCGCCAGAACAGACTGGTCGAATGAACCGCGCCGTTGATTACCGCACCGATCTCTACTCGCTAGGGGCGTGTTTCTACCAGATGTTGATCGGATCCCCGCCCTTTGAGAGCGACGATCCACTGGAAATAGTGCATTGCCACATTGCCCGCTTGCCGATGTCTCCTGCTGCACGCAACGCCAACATTCCTCCAGCGTTGTCGAACCTGGTGATGAAACTGCTTGAAAAAAAGGCTGAGGATCGCTACCAGAGCGCCACAGGAGTGTTACAGGACTTGTTGGCGTTGCAGGCATCCATGCGTGCCGGTGATTTGATGCCGGAACTGGCATTGGGCCGCCATGATGTGTCGAGCAAATTCCAAGTTGCGCACCATCTGTACGGTCGCGACCTGGAAACCAGACAGTTGCTGGATGCCTTTGATCGGGTGACCGCAGGTCGCTCGGAACTGCTCTTGGTGGGAGGGTACTCAGGCATCGGCAAGACTGCGCTGGTCAACGAAGTGCAAAAGTCGTTGGTGCGTCAGCGCGGCTACTTTATTACAGGCAAGCATGATCAGTTTAAGCGGGATATTCCGTTTTTCGCTCTGATTCAGGCCTTGGGCCGACTGGTCAGCCAGCTTTTGACAGAGCAAGAAGAGCAAATAGGGTATTGGCGCGAAGCCTTAAGTGCAGCACTTGGCAACAATGCCCGCGTCATCATCGACGTGATTCCGAATGTGGAATGGATCGTGGGTCCGCAACCACCGGTGCCTGCGTTGGGTGCAGCCGAAGCACAAAATCGCTTCAGCCAGTCATTTCAGCAGTTCATTGGCGTGTTCGCCCGCCCAGAACATCCGTTGGTGGTCTTTCTTGATGATTTGCAATGGGCCGATGCACCCTCGCTTGCTCTCATGGCTCTGCTGTGCGCCAACCACAAGAGCCACAATCTGTTGATGATCGGCGCTTATCGCGATAACGAAGTGTCGGCATCTCATCCGCTGACCCTGACGCTCAACCACATTCGTGATGAGGGCGCTTCGGTTCAGACCATCCTGCTGGGTCCGTTGTCGCCCAGTGATCTGAACCAGATGACGGCTGATACCCTGCATCAACAACCCGCAAATACGAAGGAACTATCACAACTGCTGTTACAAAAAACAGGAGGAAATCCGTTTTTTGTTAGCCAATTTCTTAAGGAAATACACGATCAGGGATGGTTCCGGCTGGATCCGGAGAGTGGCTGTTGGCAGTGGGAGATGGCGCAGATTGCTGCCGCCAGTATGACCGACAACGTGGTGGACCTGATGACGGGCAAAATTGCACGGATGAGTCCATTGACGCAGCAGGCGATCAAAATCGCCGCTTGCATCGGCAATCGTTTTGAGTTGGCGTTATTGGCAGAAATCTACGACCGCACTGAAGTCGACACCAGCAGTGATCTGTGGGAAGCGATCAAGGAAGGGCTGATACTGACCCACAACACCGAGTTCCAGTTTTTGCATGACCGGGTTCAACAAGCAGCTTATGCCTTGATTGCCCCGGACGAAATTGACCCCCTGCATCTTAAGATTGGCCGCCAACTCAGACAGCGCACACGCCCACAAGAACTTGACGAACGTATTTTCGATATTGTGGGACATTTGAATGCGGCAATTGCCCAAATCAATGACCTCGAAGAACGACTCCAATGCTCCATACTCAACCTTCGGGCCGGAAGCAAGGCCAAAGCTTCTACCGCTTATGACTCGGCGCGGCACCATTTTCAGGTTGCGGTCGATCTGTTGGGGGCAGATTGCTGGGCAGCGCACCACGATCACACCATGGCGGTCGTGCGCGAACGGGCCGACGTTGCCTATTTGTTGGGTCGGTTTACTGATGCGGAGGCCGACCTCGACGAAGCCATGCGCCATGCCGCTGGTCGCCACGATCAAGCTGACATTTATTTGCAAAAAATCATTCAGTACAACCAATTAGGCAAGTACAACGATCTGGTTGATGTGGCGCGCACAGCCCTGTCTCTTTTTGGAGTGATCTTGCCCAGCCAACACGACGAGTCGGGCTTGAAAGCAGATTTTGAGCGGCAAATTGCCGAATATTCCCGTTTGCTGGATCAGCGCCCGATTTCTGACCTAATTGAATTGAACGATGTCACTAACCAAGAGCAGGACAGCATTATTCGACTGATGGCGATCTTGACCGATGGGACCTACATTGCTATTCCTAGTCTTTTTCCCCATGTGGTCATGGAAGTTGTCAACCGGTCAATGCGACACGGTCACAACGCCATGTCGGCGATTGGATTTGCGTGGGCGGCAGTTCTCATCGTGCGTCAGTTCGGTGACTATCAAGATGCCTATGCACTGGGGACGTTGGCGATGCGCCTCATTGAGCGTTTTCCCAACCCACGTATTCGGGCACAGGTGACTTTCCTGTACGCGGTCTGCTCGCTGCACTGGGTGAAGCCGCTGGAGGCACAGATCGAGGTTTACGACCAAGCCTATCAATACGGAATAGAAAACGGCAATCTAGTCTTTGCCGGGTATGCCAGAACCATGATTCCCAAAACCACGCTGGCTGCGGTGACTGTTGAGAGGGCGCTGGAGGAATGCGCCATCAGTCTGGAGTTCTACGCCAACAGCGGTTCACCGTTCCTGATGAGTGAGCGGTTCTGCCAACTCTTTTTACAGCGTCTTCAGGGTGATGGGCAGAACCCCACCTCATTGAGCACCGATGAGTTCGATGAGAACACTTGGCTGGCACTTTGGCAGCAGCCTGAAACCCTTTTTGGCCACGGTCTGGCCTATTTTTTGAACTTCAAGCTGCAGTTGTTGTACCTGTTTGGGCAATGGCGGGAGGCTTGGAGTTTTGCCAACGCTCATGCGGACTGGATGCAATACATCCCCATTCTGTATGAGACCACCGTGTTTACCTTTTACCGCGCACTGGCAGGGGCATCCATTTGCGATCAGTCCGATAAGTCAGAGCAGGAGGTGATCGTCAGGACTCTGGACGCGGCCATTGCGGACTTCACCGTTTGGACATCCAACTGTCCAGACAACTTTGCCTGGCAGGAGCAATTGCTGCGTGCGGAACAGGCACGGATTAGTCAGCGAACGAATGATGCGCTTGTCGGCTATGCTCAAGGTGCTGCACTGGCACGGCAGTACCGCCGATTGGCGGGGCAAGCGCTGAATCAGGAGCGGGCCGGGCGGCTCCACTTATACCTGGATCAGCGCAAACGCGCCAAGCCTGAACTTGAGGAAGCAGTTTTTCATTATTACCAGTGGGGCGCAACTGGCAAGGCGCAAGCGCTGAATCAGGAGTTTTCGGGTCTGTTGACCAGCGCCACAATTGCGCGTCCGTCTGGTACCTTGTCCAGTCACCGGGGCACGACTTCCATATCTACCGACCGGTTGGATCTTGATACGGTACTTAAGGCATCGCTAGCGCTGTCCAGCGAAATCCAAATAGACGGACTGTTGCAGAAATTGATGGCGATCTTCATCGAAAACGCTGGTGCTGAGAAAGGCTATTTGCTGATACCTCGTGTGGAGGACACTGAGCGTTGGATGATCGCCGCACAAGCCAGTGTGCAGGATCAACATGCGCGACTGGACCTCATCCCAATGGAGTCGATCAGCACGGTCTGTGAGGCTGTGATCCGTTATGTGATACGCACCGGGCATAGTTTGATGTTGGATGATGCTCTTCAAGATGACGCCTTTGGTCGCGATCCCTATGTGCTGCGACTAGGTGTCCGTTCCGTGCTTTGTCTGCCACTACTGGCGCAAAACCAGCTAAAGGCGGTGCTGTATCTGGAGAACAATAAATTCGCTGGTGCCTTTCTTCCGGGAAGGGTAGAGATCCTGAACATGCTTTCAGCACAGGCTGCAATTGCCATTGAAAATGCTCAGCTTTATGAAAACCTTGAGCGGCAGGTAGCTGAGCGTACCCGCGAACTTTCCGAAGCAAATCGGCGTTTGCAGCAATTGAGCGACTGCGATGGCCTGACTGGTATTGCCAATCGGCGCAAATTTGATTCAGTCTGGGCAGTGGAATGGCAGCGGGCGGCTCGTCAGGCTTTGCCATTGGCTGTCGCCATGATTGATGTTGACCATTTCAAAGCCTACAACGACCACTATGGGCATCAAGCCGGGGATGTCTGTTTGCAGAAGGTGGCCCAAGCGCTGGCGGGCACGGCGCAAAGAAGCAGTGATCTGGTGGCACGTTATGGTGGCGAGGAATTTGTGGTCGTCCTGCCAAGCCTTAGCGCACAGCAGTCTCTTCATATCGCAGAGCAACTCCGGGCGGCTGTTGCCAACCTGAGCATTGCGCATGTGGGAAACAGTGCCGCACCGGTGGTGACTGTCAGCATCGGTGTCGCCTGGCGAACACCGGAACTCAATGCCCAGGCCGCTGATCACCTGGCTGAAGCCGATT
>JAIFMA010000204.1 GCA_020048795.1 Rhodoferax sp. | reverse complement strand
ACGAGGTGGTTTTCAAGCCAGAGCGCTACTGGACCAGCACCGCCAGCG
Source organism: Rhodoferax sp. (assembly GCA_020048795.1). Taxonomy (GTDB): domain Bacteria; phylum Pseudomonadota; class Gammaproteobacteria; order Burkholderiales; family Burkholderiaceae_C; genus Rhodoferax. The sequence continues at coordinate 17,715 of JAIFMA010000204.1, read as the reverse complement.
GCGCCAGCTATCCAGTGTCATGGAGCGTGGAGCTCCCGCTCGGCGCCGCAAGCTCCAACTTGCAGGCAATGGGCCGGCAGCGCTACACCGTGCGGGCGATGCTGGACAATCAGGAGCTCGACAGCCGTCGTTCCACCGGTGCCATTTACTGGGAAGGGCTGAGTCAGTTGCTGGATGCACAGGGGCAAGTAATCGGCCGCGGCTATCTGGAAATGACCGGTTACGCCAGCCCCCTGCAACTATCTTGATCACTACAAATAAAATAGCTGTCAGCGCAATAACCGTATGGGCTGGAGGTCATTTATTCATAAATCTCTAAAGATGCCAGGCGGCCTGATACGGTTGCGGTCGTCTTTCACCAACATTGGCTTTTTTCTCCAGGCCCTCGCTGATGTCCACCGCCCTTGAACCCACACGCCATCCGAAATCACTCTCGGGCTTGCTGCCTTTTTTAAGACCGTACAGCGGCCGCATCGGCCTGGCACTGGTGTTTCTGGTGCTAGCCGCGATGGCCACGCTGGCTTTTCCGCTGGCGCTGCGCAGCCTGATTGACGGGGGTCTGGTGCAAGTTGACAAGGGCGCGCAGGTGATGGCGCTGCGTGAGCACTTTGTCGCGCTGTTTGCAGTGGCGGTGGCGCTGGGCATTTTTTCGGCCGGGCGCTTTTACATGGTGAGCTGGCTGGGCGAGCGTGTCAGCGCTGACCTGCGCAACGCGGTGTATGCCCATGTGTTGCAGCAAAGCCCGGAATTTTTTGAGACCACGCAAACCGGCGAGGTGCTGTCGCGCCTGTCCGCTGACACCACATTGGTGCAGACGGTGGTAGGGTCGTCGCTGAGCATGGGCTTGCGCAATCTGGTGATGGGGCTCGGTGCGCTGGGGATTCTGGTCTGGACCAATCCGATGGTGATGGCCCAGGTGCTGGCCGTGCTGCTGCTGATTGTGTTGCCGGCGCTGTGGTTTGGACGACGGGTGCGCAAGCTGTCACGGGCCAGTCAGGACCGTGCTGCCGATTCAAGTGCGATTGCCGCCGAGGTGCTCAACGCCATCACAGTGGTGCAGAGTTATGGGGCCGAGCGGCGTGAAACCAGCCGTTTTGCCCAGGCCACCAACGCCGCTTTTGACGTGGCGGTGCGGCGCTCACGGGCCCGGTCGATGCTGGTGGCCTTCATCATCATCGCCACCTCAGCGGCGCTGCTGTGGGGCTTGTACCAGGGCACGCAGGCGGTGATGGCCGGGCGCATCAGTGCCGGGCACCTGGGGCAAACGGTGGTGTATGTGATCATTCTGGCCGGTGCTTTTGCGGTGTTGGGCGAGGTCTATGGCGACCTGCTGCGCGCGGCCGGGGCCACGGAGCGCTTGATGGAGCTGCTGGCCAGCCGTTCACCGATTGTTTCACCATCAAATCCGGCTCCAGCCCTTATCAATCATGCGGGATGCGCTATTCAATTTGAATCAGTCCGGTTTCATTATCCGTCCCGCCCTGGGCAGGCGGCGCTGCAAGATTTTTCGCTGACGGTGGCTGCCGGCCAGACGGTGGCGCTGGTGGGGCCCAGTGGTGCCGGCAAAAGCACGGTGTTTCAACTGCTGCTGCGTTTTTATGACGCCCAGGGCGGGCGCATCTTGTTGGATGGCGTGCCCACTGGCGATCTGAGCCTGACCGACTTGCGCCAGCAGATTGGCATCGTGCCGCAGGACGCGGTCATATTCTCCAGCAGTGCCCTGGAAAACATCCGTTACGGCCGCCCTGAGGCCAGTGAGGCCGAGGTCATGCGGGCTGCCGAAGCGGCATTTGCGCATGCCTTCATCACCGCCCTGCCCCAGGGCTACGACACGTTTTTGGGCGAGCGTGGCGTGCGCCTGAGTGGTGGCCAACGCCAACGCCTGGCCATTGCCCGGGCCATCCTGAAAAATCCGCCCTTGTTGCTGCTCGATGAGGCCACCAGCGCGCTGGACGCGGAAAGCGAACGCATGGTGCAGGCTGCGCTGGAATCTGCCATGCACGGCCGCACCACCCTGGTGATTGCCCACCGCCTGGCCACGGTGCAAAAAGCCGACCGCATTGTGGTGCTGGATCAGGGGTGTTTGGTGGAACAGGGCACACACGCCGAGCTGGTGGCACTGGGCGGCATTTACGCGGGTCTGGCGGCCCTGCAGTTTCACACCTGATAGCCCGTTAAAGCAGTTGAATATTGTGCGCAAGACTCGTAAACTCCGAATTGACCCACATAGGAGCGCCAAATGAACGTTTCAGAAGCCCGTACCGCACCGGTACAGTCCACTCAAAAGCCGACTCAGCTCCAAAAAACCGAGCAAAACAATCAACAGGCCAAAACCCAGGAAATGCAGGCCAAGCCGCCAGAGCCAACGCGCACACCGGTGGTCAACACGCAGGGACAAACCACCGGGCGCGTGTTGAACGTGACCGCCTAGGGCGCTACACCGGCAGGTGTCATCATGGCTGCCCTTGCTGCCATCAGCAGCGCCACCTCATCGCTTCAGTCCTCGCTGATCAACAGTCGGCTGGAGCAGGCGCGTCGGGATGCGGATCAAGCCGAGGCTGATGCCGAAAACCTGCGCGCGCAGGCCGATGACCAGGAACGGGTCGTGTCTCAGGCGCGTCAGCGCGTCAACACGCTGGAAGACGGGTCGGTTGCAGCGGCCAATGCCAGTCCACAAAAACCGGCCCCAGCCAGTACCAACCGGTCCAGGGCACCGGTAGAAGAAGATCCGACTTACACCAAGACATTGGCTGGAGTCTTTCAGGTAGCCAAGCAGATGCTATCGATGGACATGTCAACGACCCAAAAAAACATCGTGACCGCTAGCTTGTTTGAGGCCACCAGCACCGCAATTTCTGCCAGTCAGACAAGCCAGGTGCAGGCGGCGCAGCGCTATGTGGCCGACAGCCCCAGCAAGACCATGGGGCGCGTGCTGAACGCCACGGCCTGACATCTGGGCACTTGGCGCTTTTTTGCCTTTCAGACAAGATGGCGCAATTCACGCATGGCCACAGAAATCGGTGCCAGGTCGGGGCCTTGCGCAGCCACGGTCTGCAACAGCCGGCATAAATGCCCGATTTGAGCCGTGTGCTGTTCAGACCAATTTTCAAGACCGGGATAGTTTGTCAACACTGTTTTGGTAATGTGTCTGGCGATGGCGTAGATATCATCGCGGGCACTGCCGCGGGCCTGGGTTTGCCACAAGGTGTCTGTGGGCAGGCGTTTGATCTGGGCCCGCCAGGCGACCAGGCCAAGCTGGCTTTCCACCGCAAAGTAGATGTAGGCAGCTTGCTCAAGTGTCTGGCCAGAACTGGCCGCCAGGTCCACCAGGTCGAGCACCGGAAAGATGAATTCCAGCGCCGTCAGACGTTTTGCCAGATCATCAGCCACACCAGCTTGCACCAGTTTTTGTGCGGCTTGTTGCCAGTCTGAAGCCGAATGCGTCGGCAGCCACTGCGTCAGATGCCCCCTCAATTCGGCAGCGCCGGGCTGGTAGCGCGCAATCAGCGTGGGCATGTCGGCACCCCGGGCTCGCAAGCGCAGGATCCAGCGCGAGGCGCGCTGAGCCATTGAAATCAAACGATTCAGCAAGTCAAGCTGCAAAGTGCTTGAAACCCGCTGGTCTAGCGCATCGATCTGGTCCCACAGGGGTTCAAGCTCGAATATTTCGCGCGCCAGGGTATAGGCACGCACCACGTCGGCAGTGCTGGCCCCGGTTTCAGTCGCCAGAAAATGAATGAAGGTTGCCCCCGTGCGGTTGACCACCGTATTGGCCACGTAAGTGGCAATGATCTCGCGGCGCAAAGGATGCCTGGCAATGACATCCGGAAACTTTTCAGACAGGGCGGTGGGGAAATAGGCCTTGAGGGTGCGGTCGAAGTAGGGATCTTCAGGCAAGTTGCTGGCCACCAGATCATCAAACACCGCCATCTTGGCATAGGCCAATACCACCGCACCCTCTGGCACTGTCAACCCGGTCCTGGCGGCACGGCGGCGGGCGATCTCCTCGTCATTGGGCAAGAATTCGATGGCCCGATGCAATTTGCCCGCACTTTCAAGCCATTGCAACAGTCGCTGTTGGGCATCGAGCACATACATGGGCCGATGACATGCCACATTGAGTGCCTGGGTTTGGTAGTAGTTGTCGGCCAACACCAAGTGGCCGACTTCTTCGGTCATGGATGCCAGCAAGTCATTGCGCTGCTTGAAGGTGAGGTCACCGGCCTCCACCACGCGGTCCAGCAGGATCTTGATATTGACTTCATGGTCCGAACAATCGACGCCGGCCGAGTTGTCAATGGCATCCGTGTACAACAGGCCGCCTTGTTGGGCATATTCAACCCGACCCAACTGTGTGCATCCAAGGTTGCCGCCTTCCACCAGCACTTTGCAACGCAAATCCTTGCCGTTGACCCGGAAAGCGTCCCCCGCCTTGTCACCGACCTGCAAATGAGTTTCGGTGGAGGCCTTGACATAGGTGCCAATGCCGCCGTTGTAGATCAGATCAACCGGTGCCTTGAGGATGGCGCTGAGTAGTTCAACCGGTGCCATTTCAGTGGCTGAAACACCGAGGACCACCCGCGCGGCAGCAGACAGCCCGATGGATTTGGCAGACCTTGGATAAACACCACCCCCGGCAGAAATCAGACTGCGGTCAAAGTCGTCCCAACTCGACCTGGGCAAATCAAATAAACGTTGGCGCTCGGCAAAGCTGCGCGCGATGTCCGGATCGGGGTCGATGAAGATATGGCGATGGTCAAAAGCCAACACCAGACGGATCTGCTCCGACAACAGCATGCCGTTGCCAAACACATCACCGGACATGTCACCAATGCCGGCTACCGTGAAGGGCATGGTTTGCGAATTGATGCCCAGCCCCCTGAAGTGCCGCTTGGTGGACTCCCAGGCACCCCGTGCGGTGATGCCCATCTTTTTGTGGTCATAGCCGACCGAACCCCCGGAGGCAAACGCATCACCCAGCCAAAATCCATATTCAGCCGAAACGCTATTGGCAATATCCGAAAAACTGGCTGTCCCCTTGTCCGCTGCCACCACCAGATACGGGTCGTCCGGGTCATGCCGAACTACCAGCCTGGGTGGTACCACTTGGCCGTGAACCAGGTTGTCGGTCAAATCCAGCAAACCGGACAGGAACCAACGATAGCAGGCAATACCCTCGGTCAGGGTGGCATCACGATCGCCGGGGTTGGGTGGGTTCTTCAGGACAAAGCCACCTTTGGATCCAACCGGGACGATGACCGTATTTTTGACATGTTGTGCCTTGACCAGGCCCAGGATTTCGGTGCGAAAGTCCTCGCGCCGATCTGACCAGCGCAAACCACCCCGGGCCACCTTGCCGTTGCGCAGATGCACACCTTCGACGCGTGGCGAATAGACCCAGATCTCAAACATCGGCTTGGGCTCCGGGACACCAGGGAGCTCTTGGGGATTGAACTTGAAGCTGAAGTAGGGTTTGAATGCGCCGTTGCTGGCCAACTGCCAGGCATTGGTGCGCAGTGTAGCCAGTATGCTTTGGAGCAACTGGCGCAAGATTCGGTCTTCTTCAAGACTTGCCACGGACACCAGTTGCAAGGCAATCTGTTGCGCCAGCGCATGCTGTGCAGTTTCGCGATCCGCCTGGAGTTCAGGGTTGAAGCGGGCATTGAACAACTCGAACAGCAACTCGGCAATGGCGGCATTCCTGAACAGGGTCGCCTCAATGTAACTTTGGCTGAAAGCGAAACCAAGCTGTTTAAAGTAGCGTATGTAAGCGCGCAACACAGCGATGCTGCGAGCATCCAGATGGGTTTGTAGTACCAGCTTATTCAGGTCATCGTTGTCCACGTCGCCGCGCCAGACTTGAACAAACAAGTCTTCAAAGCGATCCTTGATGACGGCAATTTCGGCATCGGCTGGCAAGTGCAATCCGAGATCATGAATCCAGAATTCAGTGGCATCGGCATCAATCACCTTGTGGGGGTGTTCATCCAGTACCCTGGCACCCATACGCTCAAGCAACGGAAGCGAGTCCGACAAGGCCATTTTGGCGGTCCGGTAAATCTTCAGGCGCATTTCACCCGACACCGCATCGAACGGGCGATAAAGTTTCACCGCCATGGCCGAGTCACCCGACAAACCAGACAGAACCTGGGCATCGTCAGCAGCCACGATGCCTGAAAAATCCTCACGGTAGGCTGGCGGAAAACCATTGGCAAACCGGTTGGCCAATGTCACACCCAGATTTTCACCATGCGTCTGCAGCAGTGCCAGGCGGCAGTCGTCTTGCCACCGCCGGGCCAGCCGCGAAATGCGAAACTCCAGCGCCGCAAGGTCAGGACTTGCAGGTGCCTCCAGGCCGGCCCTGACCAGATAGTGGATACGTGCCAACGGGTTATCTGTCAGCATCGGGGTGAACTCAATCGACTGGCCATTGAGCGTATGACTCAGCTCTTGCCCAATGCGCATCCGCAGTTCGGTGTTGTACCGATCACGTGGCACAAACACCAGGACCGAAGTAAACCGTCCAAAAGGATCGCGCCGGGTGAAGATTCGCGTTCGCTGACGTTCCTGCAATCGCAGGATGCCTATCGCATGGTCAATCAGGCTCGCTGTATCCATTTGAAACAGCTCGTCACGAGGATAAGCATCCAGAATGGCTTGCAGAGACTTGGCCGCATGGCTATCTTGGACCACCCCGGCGGCCTGCATCACTTGGCCAATGCGCTGACGAATCTGTGGGATTTCTGCCACCGGTGCCGTGTAAGCCCTGCAGGTGTAAAGCCCGAGAAACCGTGACTCCCCCGCCACCTTGCCATTTTCGTCAAATCGCTTGACGGCAATGCAGTCCAGCCAGGCCGGCCTGTGAATGGTGGAACGGGTCATGGCCTTGGTCAACAAAACCAGTTGGTCCGAGTCTAGCGATGCCTGCGCCTCAACGGGAAGCCGATTCATCAGCGTGCGTGGACTGCCCCGCAAAATCCCCAAACCGGTCTGCGGTATGGCCACCAGGTTGACCACCTGGTCAACACGCTGCAACTGATAGTCACGTGCGCCCAGAAAGATGAAGTGGCCGTCCTCGAGCCAGCGCAAAAAGTCAGCCCCTTCTTGCTGACTAACGGATGCCAAATCGCTCTGTGACGAATCCCGGCAAACCGCCTGCAGGCGTGCCCGCATGGCGGCCCAATCAGTCACCGCGGCCCGCACATCACCCAGCACAACTGCCAACTGAGACACCATCGCATCACGGTCGGATTCACGCGAGATGCGATCACATTCGACAAAAATAAATGACTGCACCGGACCCGGCTGTTGCCCTGCCGAAGCAGCCAAATGGGTCTTGCACAAACGGCCCTGCGCATCACGCTCCAGCACCAGCAAGGGATGCACGATCCAATGGGCGATACGCCCGCCGCGATTAACCGCCATCGTGACTGAATCAACCAGAAAGGGCATGTCGTCGTGAACAATCTGGATGACGGTGTGCTCACTGACAAATCCATCCTCCGCAAGACTTGGGTTAAACACCCGAATTCGCGCGCCACTGGCATGGGCTGGCACATCCAGCAGTCGCAAATGCGCATTGGCCAGCGCCACCAGGTGTTCGGTGCCACGGGACTGCAGTTCGCCCGGGTCTGCATTGTCAAAATAAGCAGTTGCAAATTCGGTCAGTTCTTGAGAGTTCACGGCCGCAGCCTCCAGCGCGTAGGCACTCAGTCTGGAACGTGTCGAGTGGGTCATGCAGAGCTCCGTTGGGTCATTGAGGTGAGCATAATTCTAGGCAGTAGGCACCCGCTAACTTGACCGCATGCACACCCAATCATCTCCATATGCATGAATGACATAACCTGAGCACCCCTTTGTACGAACTGTCTTGCACCCTGAACAACACCCCTACAAATGGTGCCATCAGGACGCTGGCTGGCAGCCCGCTTGCGTCGCTCAATACAGACCCATTTTTTTGGCTTCTGCGGTCAGCTCAGCGCGAAAGTCGGGGTGTGCAATACCAATCAGCTCCAAGGCGCGCTGTTTGGCAGACTTGCCGCGCAACTGCGCCACGCCAAACTCAGTGACCACATAGTTGATGTCGTTCTTGCTGGTACTGACGTGAGCGCCCGGTGTCAGGGTCGGTACAACGCGTGAAATGGTGTCATTTTTGGCGGTGGACGGCAACACAATGAAGGCCTTGCCACCCTTGGAAATGTTCGCCGCGCGGACAAAATCTGCCTGACCACCGGTACCTGAGTGAGGCAAAGATCCGAAACTTTCTGAGCCACACTGGCCCAGCAAGTCAATCTGCAACGTGGCGTTGATGGCAACAAGATTGTCGTTTTGACCCGCCAATGCCGGTATGTTGGTGTAGTTGACCGGGTGAATTTCGAGTGACGGGTTACGGTCCATGAACTTGTAGAGCTTGCCCGAGCCCAGCGCAAAGGTGGCGACCATCTTGCCCGGCAGATAGTTTTTGCGCCGATTCGTCACGGCACCGCTTTCCAAAAGGGTCAAAATGCCGTCACCAATCATTTCAGTGTGAATACCCAGGTCGTGCTTGCCCGTGAGTTGCATCACGACCGCATCCGGAATGCCGCCATAACCAATTTGCAGGGTTGAAGCATCTTCAATCAAATCGGCCACGTACTTGCCAATCGCCTCTTGTACCGCGCCGATCTTCGGCAGGCCAACTTCCAACACGGGCTCGCTGCTCTCCACCAGCGCCGCCACTTGCGAGATGTGAACATGGCAATTTCCGTAGGCAAAAGGCACATGAGGGTTGACTTCCAGCACCACAGAGCGTGCATTGGCCACCGCTGCCATGGTGTAGTCAGCAGCCAGACTGAGCGAAAAATAGCCATGATCATCCATCGGTGAAGCCATGCTGAACACCACATCGACAGGAATCTGGCCACGTTCGAGCAGACTCGGAATCTCGGAAAAATAGTTGGGAATGAAATCCACCCAGCCTGCCTGCCCCCCGGCGCGCGTGGCTGCGCCATAAAACAGCGCGATGTGGCGGACATGCTCAACTGTCTGTGGGTCAATGTAAGCAAATTTCCGCATGGCCAGAATTTGCGCCACCTTCACATCGCGGAAACCATGCCGCTGCTCGGACAGAGCCGTCAACAAGGTGGGCGGCTCACCCACACCGGTGGGCACCACAATCAGATCACCATCTTTGACCCATTGCATGGCATCACTGGCGGACATCTTTTTTTGGGCATAGGCGTGTTGAACTGACATGGTGGGTTCCTCTGTGAATTTCAGGTTTTGGAGAGTCTTGCCACGAATCATAGCGTCACCCGGGTGCCCCAAATAAAGATCAACAACATAGCTGGAGGCGCAATCGCAGCTTGCGCAGACGGACTAATTCTTCTGAAAATACTGCAGCACACCGGTACCCGCACGGGCACCGGTAGCCAGACAGGCTGTCAGCAGATATCCCCCGGTAGGTGCCTCCCAGTCGAGCATCTCACCTGCACAAAAAACACCTGGCACGGCGTTGAGCATCAGGTTCTCGTCCATGGCTTCAAACATCACCCCACCAGCGCTGCTGATCGCCTCATCCAGCGGCCTGGGCGCATCGAGTGTGATCGGCAATGCCTTGATGGCGGCGGCAAGTGTTGTGGCTTCCTGCAATTGTGCTTTTGTCAACAATTCATACAACAAGGCCATCTTGATGCCGTCGATGTGCAGGCGGCTCTTGAGATGACTCGACAAGGTTCGCGATCCCCGCGGATGAGACACCTCAGCCAGCACTCGCTCAGGCGGCAGATCTGGCAGCAAATCGAGACTGAATGTGGTCTGGCCGCAGGCCATGATGTCGTCGCGCAACAACCTGGACGCGGCATAGATCAGGCTACCCTCCACGCCACCGGCTGTGGCCACAAACTCGCCCTTGCGTCGAAACAGCTCGCCATGACGACTCGTCACTGTTATCGCCACCGACTTGAATGGCTGACCGGCAAAACGGTTGACGAAGTGCTGACTCCAGCCCCCCTGCCGGTCAAAACCGCAATTGGTCGGCAACAGTGGTGAAACCCCCACACCCCGGGCGAGTAAATACGGCACCCACGCACCATTGGATCCCAAGCGCGCCCAACTACCCCCACCCAGAGCCAGCACCACAGCATCGGCTTGCACTGTCATGGCACCGGTTGGGGTATCAAAGTGCAAACCCATGTGACCGTCAGCGGGTTGATGCCAGCCAATCCAGCAATGTCGCATGCAAAACTGCACCGCGTGCCCGCTTGGCGGATGCCGCAAGCGATGCAGCCAGGCTCGCAACAGGGGCGCCGCCTTCATGTCGGACGGAAACACCCTGCCAGAACTTCCAACAAACGTTGCAATCCCCAATGAACCGGCCCAGGCGCGGACATCTTGTGCGCCAAAGTTTTTCAGTATGGCATCCATTTCGGCACGGCGCTGACCATAACGCGAACCAAACACATCCGCAGGCTCCGAATGTGTCAAATTCAAGCCCCCTTTGCCGGCCAGCAAAAACTTGCGCCCTGCGCTGGGCATGGCGTCATACACTTGAACCACTACCCCGGCGCGTGACAATACCTCGGCTGCCATCAAACCAGCCGGGCCAGCGCCCACCACAACTACTTTTTGCTTCATATTTTGATTTCATCTGTCTGCCAACTCTGGGTTTGACGGTCCGAAAACCTGTCTTTGTCGCTGTCAGACCACCCGTCCAGAGCATTAACCCGATAGAACAGACTGGTTTCTGTCACAATTTCGCTGTTGAACCTTCTTCAAAAACATCAAACAGGAAAAATCATGGCCAGTGAACTGATTAAACATGTGTCCGATGCATCCTTTGAAAGCGATGTGCTGCAGTCCGATCTACCCGTTCTGGTGGATTATTGGGCCGAATGGTGTGGTCCATGCAAAATGATTGCTCCGATTCTGGACGAGGTGTCTGATGCCTACCAGGGAAAGGTACAGGTCGTCAAAATGAATGTAGACGAAAACCGTGATATTCCAGCCAAGTTCGGCATTCGCGGCATCCCAACCTTGATGCTGTTCAAGGGTGGCCAATTGGCGGCCACCAAGGTGGGGGCGATGAGCAAATCCCAACTGACTGCCTTTATTGATCAACAATTGGCCTGATGTGGTCGCTTGACCAGGCTGACCTGGTCGCGCTGGCCCTGTGCGTCAATCAGGGCTTTTTGCTGTCATAATCCGCGCCACTCGCTGCCCCACCATGGGTTGGCCTGAGTTCCGGCAAAGGCTATTGCGACTTCGCACCGACAAGTCCGGCCGCCCCCTCCCCGCCTCTTCACTTACTGCGTCAACCCATGCACCTCAACGAACTCAAGGCACTGCACGTGTCAGAAGTCCTCAAGCAAGCCGAAGATCTTGAGATTGAAAACACCGGGCGCATGCGCAAGCAAGAGTTGATGTTTGCCATCATCAAGAAGCGCGCCCGTGCCGGTGAGCAGATTTTTGCGGACGGTGTGCTCGAAATTCTGCCCGACGGCTTCGGTTTCTTGCGCAGCCCCGACACCAGCTATACCGCCAGCACTGACGACATCTACATCAGCCCAAGCCAGGTGCGCCGCTTTAACCTTCATACCGGCGACATGATCGAAGGTGAAGTCCGAACACCCAAGGACGGGGAGCGTTACTTTGCCTTGAACAAGCTGGAAAAAGTCAACGGCGGTGGCCCGGAAGAAAACAAGCACAAGGTGATGTTCGAAAACCTGACGCCGCTGTTCCCCAAGGAGCAAATGCGCCTGGAACGTGAAATCAAGGGAGAGGAAAACATCACCGGGCGCATCATCGACATCATCGCCCCGATAGGCAAGGGCCAGCGCGCCCTGCTGGTGGCACCGCCAAAAAGTGGCAAGACGGTGATGATGCAGCACATCGCCCATGCCATTTCGGCCAATTACCCCAATAGCCACATGATGGTCTTGCTGGTCGATGAGCGCCCCGAGGAAGTGACCGAAATGCAGCGCACCGTCAAGGGCGAGGTGATTGCTTCGACTTTCGACGAGCCCGCTGCACGTCATGTGCATGTGGCCGAAATGGTGATCGAACGCGCCAAGCGTTTGGTTGAACTTAAAAAGGACGTGGTGATTTTGCTGGACTCCATCACCCGGTTGGCCCGCGCCTACAACAACGTGGTGCCATCCTCGGGCAAGGTACTGACCGGGGGTGTTGATGCTAACGCGCTACAGCGTCCAAAACGTTTTCTGGGTGCCGCACGAAATGTCGAAGAAGGGGGCTCGCTGACCATCATTGCCACTGCGCTCATCGATACCGGTAGCCGTATGGACGAAGTGATTTTTGAGGAGTTCAAGGGAACCGGCAATTCTGAAATCCACCTGGATCGCCGACTTTACGAAAAACGCGTCTTCCCGTCGATTCAGCTCAACCGCAGCGGTACACGGCGCGAAGAGTTGCTGCTGCAACCTGAAATCCTGCAGAAAACCCGTGTTCTTCGGCAATTTCTCTACAACATGGACGAAATTGAATCGATGGAAATGGTACTCAAGCAAATGCGTGCCACCAAGACCAACAGCGAGTTCTTTGACATGATGCGTCGTGGCGGCTGAACTATAATCAACGGTTTTGGCGAAAAGTACGATCTGCTTTGAATTGCGCAATCGGTTTGTGCAAGGGCTGACGCGGCTAACGCACCTGATGGAGAACACATGAAAAAAGGCATACACCCCAATTACCGCGAAATTTGTTTCCAGGACTTATCCAACGGATTCAAGTTTGTCACCCGCTCCTGTGCCAGCGCCAAGGAAATGATCAAGATGGAAGACGGTCGCGAGTTGCCCTTGTACAAGCTTGAGACTTCCAGCGAATCGCATCCTTTTTACACTGGCACACAAAAATCAGTCGACAACATGGGTGGTCGTGTTGAGAAATTCCGCAACCGCTTTGGCAAAACTACAGCCAAGTAAGCTGTTTTAATGCTCAGCCAATAGGCAGCCGGTTCCAACCGCGCTGCCTTTTTCTTTGTGATGGATCAAAATTTTTTCCCGTTCCGGTCGGTGGCTTGCCAGTGATTCAGCCAAACCCCGCCATCGTTGCGCAAGGGAGCGTCAAGCGTCTGCCGCGTATTGCACTGTGGCTGTTTTGTCTTGCCTACGTTCTTCCGGGCTTCCTGGGGCGAGGTCCCTGGAAGCGTGCTGACATCACCACCTATGGTTACATGGCCGAGCTCGCACACGGCAAATCCGATTGGTGGCACCCCACTTTGGTTGGAATGGGCCCAGAGGTTCATGCATTGGCGCCCTATTGGTTCGGCGCTTGGGCCATTCAAATGGCTCCTTCATGGCTACCCAGCGATATGGCGGCACGAATTCCGTTCATGATTTTGCTGATCATCTCGCTCATCTCGGTCTGGTACGGCACCTATTACCTTGCGCGCAGTCCATTGGCGCAGCCTGTCGCGTTTGCATTTGGCGGCGAGGCCCAGCCAACCGACTACGCCCGCGCGGTCGCAGATGGCGGTCTGTTGGCGTTTATTGCCAGTCTTGGGTTGGCGCAGTTGGCCCATGAAACCACGCCGGCCCTGGCGCAACTGTGTTTCACAGGGCTGCTGTTTTATGCGGTGGCCGCGTTGCCCTACCGCCCAATTGCCCCGGGTCTGGCGGCTACCATCGGGCTGACCGGTTTGACTTTGTCGGGTGCCCCCACGGTGGGGCTGTGCCTCGGACTGGGCTGCACAATGGTTTATCTGCTTGAAAGCAAAGACACGCAGAGCCATCCACTTTCCAGCAGAATTCGCGCAGCCGGCCTGCTTGCAATCACCGTTGTGTGCGCACTGCTGGCCTCACAACTCGACCTTTGGCGGTGGTACATTGACCTGCCACAAGCCAACTTGGCTGAATGGGAAAGTCTGGGCAGACTGTTTCTTTGGTTTACCTGGCCAACCTGGCCGCTGGCCTTATGGACGCTCTGGCGCTGGCGCCGTCAGTTGCTGGTTGACAGATTCAGCAGTCGGCATTTGTGGCTGCCATTGTGGTTTGTCACTATCGCCAGTGTCGCGACACTGACCACCAGCGCCGCCGACCGCTCGCTCTTGCTGGCCCTGCCAGCGCTGTCGGCCCTGGCTGCATTTGCGCTACCTACACTGAGCCGAAGCATGGCGGCCCTGATTGATTGGTTCACCTTGATTTTTTTCAGTGGCTGCGCACTGATCATTTGGATTGTCTGGATTTCAATGCAAACCGGCGTGCCTGCCCAACCCGCAGCCAACGTGGCCCGCCTTGCGCCCGGATTTATTCACAGCTTTTCATTCACTACATTTTTAATAGCTCTCAGCGCAAGCATCATATGGGCTTGGCTTGTTATTTGGCGCATTGGAAAGCACCGCACAGCCATCTGGAAAAGTGTGGTGCTACCGGCTGGTGGAGCAGCCCTGTGCTGGTTGCTGCTGATGACCCTGTGGTTGCCGATGCTGGACTTTGCCCGCAGCTACGCCCCTCTGGTCAAGCAAATCTCAGTTTTGCTGCCTGACAAACCAAAGTGCGTGTTTGGATTGGGGCTCAGTCGCAGCCAAATTGCCGCGCTTCAGTTTCATGGCGGCTTGGTGCTCAGACCCGTTGCAACTGGCGTCATGTGTGACTGGATGGTGGCTGATACTGAACACTTTGAAGCGTTCTCGAAACTTGAGCAAAACAGTTTCTGGCTGCGGGTCGGAACTGTTCATCATCCGGCAGACCCCAAAGAACGGTTGTTGGTCTTGCGACGCGCACCCGGCTAATTCACAACCCTCACACGCTCTTGTGGAAAATCAATTCTGAACATCGATCCCTTACCCAGCGTGCTTTCCAGTGTCAGCGTTGCAGCATGACGCTGCGTGACGTGTTTGACGATTGCCAAGCCAAGCCCGGTACCACCGGTCTCCCTCGATCGGCTGCGGTCAACCCGGTAGAAGCGCTCCGTCAGCCGGCCCAAATGCTCAGGCGCAATGCCTGGGCCGGTATCTGTCACGGAAAACACCAAACCACCACCGGATGTCAGTGATGTGCTGACAGTGATGACCTGCCCTGCCGGGGTATAGCGAATGGCATTGCTGACCAGATTGCTCATGGCGCTCAAAAGCTCGCTGAGGTTGCCCGCCAGTTCAACATCACAGCTTTCATCAAAGATCAGCTTGTGCGGTGACCTCTGCTCAGCAGTGATCATGGTTGACAGGGACATCGCGTCCTGCCTGATCTGGGCAATCAGTTGAGTCAAGGATATCCAGCACGACAAATCGGGTGCCGGGCTACCCTCAAGTCGTGACAGCGTCAGCAGATCATTGACCAGGGTTTGCATGCGTGTTGATTGTTGTGCCATCAAGCCCAGGTAGTGCTGGCGCTCGCTATCCGCCAATTCAAGCGTCTGCAAGGTCTCAATAAAGCCAGCCAGCACGGTCAAAGGCGTTCGAATTTCATGTGACACATTGGCCACAAAATCACGCCGCATGGCATCTGCTTGCTCCAAAGCCGTGATATCGCGCGACAACAACAAGGTGCGCCCATCGCCATAAGGATGCAATTGCACTGACAGCAATACAGGTCGAGACGACGACGTTTCTCGCCCGGGCATGGTGACACTACGCTGGTAATCACGACTCGACAAATACGCGATGAAGCCTGGGTCACGCACCAGATTGCCAATAACCTGTGCCAAATCACGCTGCGCCATGATGCCAAAGTGGTGGGTTGCAGTCTGATTGCACCACTCAATACGAGATTGGCTGTCGAGCAAAACAACGCCATTGGGCGACACTTGAAAGGCAGACAGAAAGTCTTGCAAACGGCGCTGGCTCTCGGCAAGCAGACGGTCACGGTCGCGCAGCAGCCGACGCGAACGTGAGAAAACCTCATTCCAAATACCCCAAATGCCGCGAGGCTCATTACTGCCGATAACTCGCAAATAGGCCAACACGCGCACAGCTCCGACCGCATCCATGAGAAACCAAATAACACCCCCTAGAGCCACCCCTACCCCTAAGCCATCATCAAAAAGGAACTGTTTGTTGGCCCACCAACCCGTCAGTCCGCCGACGATCAGGCAGAGCAAGAAAATCAGCGCCCGAAGCAGCATCAAAGAGTCGTCACTCTGTACCCGGCACCACGCACTGTTTCTACCATCAGCCCAGCCTGTGCACCCAGTGCTTCACGCAAGCGCTTGACGTGCACATCCACAGTACGCTCTTCGATGAACACATGGTCCCCCCAAACCCGGTCAAGCAACTGCGAACGTGTATGCACCCGTTCCGGGTAGGTCATCAGATAGTGCAGCAACTTGAACTCAGTGGGTCCCAATTTCAGGGCCTGATCCTGAAAGCTTACCCTGTAGGTTGCGGCATCCAGACTGAGCTCTCCCAAGGTAACCACACCGGCATCTTGCTCTGGTGCACGGCGTCGCAACACGGCACGAATACGTGCCAGAAGTTCCTTGGTCGAAAATGGCTTGGCAATGTAATCATCAGCCCCTGCATCCAGACCTGCAACACGATCAACCTCATCACTTCGCGCAGTGAGCATGATGATGGGAACATCCTTGGAACGGGGATGTGCCCGCCAGCGTTTGGCCAGTGCCAAACCGCTTTCCCCTGGCAACATCCAGTCAAGCAGGATGACATCCGGCAATACTGCATCAAGTTCGACTTGCGCTGTCGCACTGTCCATGGCCCAGATTGGGCGAAAGCCGCTGTGCTTGAGGTTGACTGAAATCAGTTCGGCAATTGCCGGCTCGTCTTCAACAATCAATACACCCGGCAATCGTCTCATTTCACCACCAATTCGATTTCTGCCATAGGTGCGTGTCGGACATCAGCGCCCTTGACGATGTAAATAATCAACTCGGCAATGTTCTTGGCATGGTCGCCAATACGTTCGACTGCCTTGGCCAAAAATAGCAGATCCAGGCTGGGTGAAATCATGCGCGGGTCTTCCATCATGTAGGTGATGAGCTTGCGCACAAAACCATCGAACTCTCGGTCTATAAGATCATCTTCTTTCAAAATGACCAGCGCCGCTGTGGTGTCAAGCCGGGCAAAAGCGTCGAGCGCCTTGCGCAAAAGAGCAGAAGCCATGTCAGCAGCGACTCGCAGCTCCAGTGATGGCAAAGATCGCGGCGCCCCGCTGTTGATGATGGATCGCACCATGCGGGCAATTTTCTCGGCCTCGTCACCAACCCGCTCCAGATTGGCCGTCGCCTTGGAGATGGCTATCAGTAAACGCAAATCCCGCGCAGTGGGCTGACGCCGAGCGATGATGCTGGAAAGCTCGCGGTCAATGTCAACCTCCATGGCATTCACTTTGATCTCGGTAGCCAGCACTTGGTTGGCTATCTCGGCACTGAACTCGGACAGGGCATAAACAGCCTGGCGAATTTGTGACTCAACCAGACCACCGAGTTCCATCACCCGGGCAGAAACAGAACTTAACTCGCTGTCAAACTGAGAGGACAGATGTTTGTCAGGCATGGTTTTCTTTCAATGGATCAAAGGCAAAAAGTGGCAATAAGCAGGTGTCTGACATCTGGGCTAACCGAAGCGCCCGGTAATATAGTCTTCTGTTTCTTGACGATTGGGTTTGAAGAAAATTTGCTCGGTGGCACCAAATTCCATCAAGTCACCCAGGTACATGTACGCCGTGTAGTCACTACAGCGAGCGGCCTGCTGCATATTGTGCGTCACGATCACCACGGTGTAATCCTGCTTGAGTTCAATAATTAACTCCTCGACCTTGGCGGTTG
>JAIFMA010000154.1 GCA_020048795.1 Rhodoferax sp. | reverse complement strand
TCCTTGGCACGGTTGGCAAACTCACCCATCCAGGGCCTGCCACTGGCCTTTTGTTCTTCAATGGCTTGATCGTAGGTTTGGTCTTGCAATCCGGAAAACAGCATTTGTTGAGGTGATTGCCCTACCAGTTCCTGCGCCGAGTAGCCACTTGCCCTGCAAAACTGCTCGTTGACCGTGCTGAACAATCCATCGCCATCAAGAACCGCCACCGCTGTGTGCAAGTTCAAGGCCTGCTCGATGTTGCTGAGTTCCCGATGCGCCTTCACCTCCCGCCGGGCCAGCGCCTTGCGCAAACGGTGGTTGGTATGGGTATGGAACGCCAGCGACAACCCGACCAGCGAAAGGCAAATATGGAAGAACCAGAAACTCACCAGACGGGCCGAGCCGTCCTGCGAAAAAACGCCAACGCCGTGGTAAGTGCCCGTGACATTGATCACGGCGGCCAGTACCAGCGCGGCACTGGTGGCACGCCGACCCACCCGGACCGCCAGCAGCGCGATATACATGAACAGCCAGTACGCCTGGGACATCGATGTCTGGATGCTGGCCGACAAACCGGAGTTGACCAGCAGACCCAAGCCTAGATGAATGTCGGCACCAAACAGCATCATCAGCCCGACAATCAGCAAACCTTCGATCACGCGATGCCTTGATGTGCTGCGTTGACGATGGGGCCGCCACAACAGAATCATGGGGGTGAGCAAAACGATGCCCAGCGTATCGCCCATCCACCAGTACACCAGGCTGGGCAGAAAGTCGCCGCTGCTGGTGTGCTGCGTACCCAGCAGTACCAGATGACCCATACCGGCGCTGACGGCAGCGCCAAGGACCGCGGCACCGACCACCTGCAAGTAATGCGATAGGTCAGGCAGGGTGGTGTCAAATGCCGGACTGCGCCGAATCCACCCAAGCCCAGCGGCGGCACCGGCCGGTGCAGCGCAGGCTAGCAAGGCACTGATACCCAGCGTCTGCCCGCTGGCCAGGCCAGCCAGCCAGGCACCGAGCCATATTGCCACGGCATAACGCAGCCCACCCAGAATGACAGCAGCCAGGGCCAGCCCGCTGGCCAGAAAAAACACCCGTCCACTGCCTTCTGACAGTGCTGGCAGTGTATTGGCGACCACACGGGGGTTGAAAAAATGCCACGCCCCCCACGACAGCCCGGCATAGAGCAGGGCCACGCCCGCCAGGCGGGTCCACGGCGTAGGTGCAGTAGCAGTCATGGCAGCTTGGCTGGGTAGGTGGCGCGGTCGGCTCTGTGGGTACGCAGGGCATTATGGCAGTGGCATGCTTGCCCTGACCATGAAAAAGCCCGCGCTGCATGGCAGGGCGGGCTTGGCGCAGAATAAAAGAAGGCGTTTACTTGGCGATCACGCGCACCATTTCAAGGCACTTGTTGGAATAACCCCATTCGTTGTCGTACCAGGCCACCAGTTTCACGAAAGTGCCGTCCAGCGCAATGCTGGCATCGGCATCAAACACCGAGGTGCGGGTCTCGCCGCGGAAGTCAGTTGCCACCACTTTGTGGTCGGTGTAGCCCAGCACGCCCTTCATGGCACCTTCAGACTGGGCCTTGATTTCGGCGCAGATTTCAGCCATGGTGGCGCTGGTGTTGAGTTCCACCGTCAGGTCAACCACCGACACGTCGCTGGTGGGTACGCGAAACGCCATACCGGTGAGCTTTTTGTTCAGCGACGGAATCACCACGCCGACTGCCTTGGCGGCACCCGTGCTGCTGGGAATGATGTTTTCCAGAATGCCACGGCCACCGCGCCAGTCTTTGTTGCTCGGGCCGTCGACGGTTTTTTGCGTGGCAGTTGCGGCGTGCACGGTGGTCATCAGGCCGCGCTTGATGCCAAACTTGTCATGCACAACCTTGGCCAGCGGGGCCAGGCAGTTGGTGGTGCAGCTTGCGTTGCTGATGATGGCTTGGCCGGCATAGGTGCTGTCATTCACGCCAAACACGAACATCGGGGTGTCGTCTTTGGAGGGTGCCGAAAAGATCACTTTTTTGGCACCAGCCGTAATGTGCTTTTCGCCGCCGGCCTTGTCCAGGAAAATGCCGGTGGATTCGATCACGATGTCGGCGCCGACTTCGTTCCACTTCAGGTTGGTGGGGTCTTTTTCTTGCGTCAGGCGAATCTTCTTGCCGTTAACGATGAGCGTGTTGCCATCGACCGAGACTTCGCCCTTGAAACGGCCATGCACTGAATCGTATTGCAGCATGTAAGCCAGATAGCTGGGTTCAAGCAGGTCGTTGATGCCAACGACTTCAATGTCGCTGAAACTCTGCAGGGCTGAGCGCAACACGTTGCGTCCGATGCGGCCAAAGCCGTTGATACCAATCTTGATCGTCATACTCTTCTCCAGGGGTTAAAAAAACAAACACACACATTGGGACACGCCGGGCCGGCCAATCTCCCCGGGCCTGACTCACCATCATGACACGTCGGTTCGTCCGCTCGACCCCGACATTTTACTAGCAGGCTCAGCCAACCATTTGATGCGTGTCTTCTTTCTGTGACGACCTGGTTGAACCCGCCTGGACAATCCATCATCTTGGGCTATGCTTTGCACCAGTTTGCAACCTCAACCCCAAGCACCATGAGCCTTCTGTTTACTCCCTTGCACCTGCCATCGCCCAAGGGTGGCCTGACGCTGCCCAACCGGATCGTGGTGGCACCGATGTGCCAGTACCAGGGCCGCGACGGCTGTGCCACCGACTGGCACCTGATGCATTGGGGCAATTTGCTCAACAGTGGCGCTGCCGTGGTGACGCTGGAGGCCACGGCGGTTTTCCCCGAGGGGCGCGCGATTTGCTGCACCAGTTCTTGTCACCGCTGGCCAATCAGCACCAGGATGCCGATGGCGGCTCGTTCGAGAACCTTCTGCGCTTTGCGCTGGAGGTGTTTGCTGCCGTTCGCGGCGAATTTGACGGCGTACCCGGGGTGCGCCGGTCGGCATCCGACGGGGTCGAAGGCGGTTGGGACCTGGCCCAGAGCCAAGCACTGTGCCGGTTACCAGGTGCCGTTGGCTCGCGCCTTTTTGTACCAGCCACCATACTGGCGCTGCTTACCACGTCAGGCGCAAACGGCGTTTGGCAACGTCACAACCGCCCAGCGATAACGCGCCGCCCCCCAAACCCATGCAAGGCCTGCATCTGACCGCTGACTTGCACCAATGCACAGGCGACCTGCAATGCTTGGTCGATGCCGATGTGCTGGGTGCCCACTGCCTGCAGGCCGTCCGGCAGTCCGGCCTTCAGGCAGTGGCGCAACTGTTCCATGCTTTTCCGGCCACTGCCCACGGCCCCGGCGGCGTGACGGCGACCGTGTTGCTGGCTGAATCGCACTTGTGCATTCATACCTGGCCCGAGCAGGGCGCCGTGACACTGGACGTGTATGTCTGCAATTATGGTGGTGACCATTCGGCCAAGGCGCAGGCCCTGATGGACGCACTGGTGCGCCTGTTTGAACCGGCCCGGATTGAAAAAAACCAACTGCTGCGCGGCACGGTCGCTGCCGTCAACGTGGCGGGTTCAGTCCAGATTTAAGCGCACATCCTGGCGCAGCATGCGCGCCAACTCGTCGGCCACCACCGCCGGGCTGAACAGAAAACCCTGCATCTGGTCACAGCCGAGCGCGCGCAGAAAATGCATTTGCGGCTTGGTTTCCACCCCTTCGGCGACGATTTCCTGGCGTAGCTGCTGGGCCATGGTGACAATCGCCCGCGCGATGGCACAGTCGTTCTCGTCGTTCGGAATACCCTCCACAAAAGACCGGTCGATCTTGAGCACCGTGATGGGGAACCGCTTGAGGTAGGCCAGGCCGGAATAACCGGTGCCAAAATCGTCCATCGACAGGGCCAGGCCCATGGCCACCAGGTCGTTCATGATTTGCACCACGCTGTCGGTGCCGCGCACCAGCAGGCTTTCGGTGATTTCCAGTTGCAGGCAGGCCGCCGGCAACTGATGGCGGTCCAGGGTCGCGCCAACGCGTGCCGGCAGCATTCGGTCAAACTGGCGCGCCGAAATATTCACCGACACCACCGGCACATCGACTCCGGTGTTTCTCCAGGCCTTGATCTGTCGGCAGGCCTCTTCCAGCACCCAGTCTCCGATATCAAGAATCAGACCGGTCTCTTCGGCCATCGGCACAAAAAAGCTCGGTGAGATCATGCCTCTTTCGGGGTGGTTCCAGCGGATCAGCGCCTCCGCCCCGACGATGCGCCCATTGCGCAAGCTGACCTTAGGTTGGTAGTGCAGCAGCAGTTGGTGTGCGGCCAGCGCCTGGCGCAATTCGCCTTCGAGCTGCCAGCGCTCTTTGGCGCGCTGGTTCATCTCGGGGCTGTAAAACAGGTAGCCCGATTCGCCGTCGGCCTTGAGCCGCTTGACCGCGACATCGGCAAACTGCAGCAGGGTCACGGTGTCCATGCCGTCCTCGGGGAACACCGACACCCCGATGCTGGCCCCCACATGCAACACGATGGATTCGATGGTGAAGCCGGGTTTCAGGGCTGCCAGCAGCTTTTGTGCCACGATGCCGCTGTGTTCGCGCTTTTGTACGTTCAGCAAGGCCACCACAAACTCATCGGCCGCGACCCGGGCCAGCACATCTTCGTCGCGCAGGGTCTGGCGAAAACGCTGGGCCACCTGGCGCAACAACTCGTCGCCGACCTCATGCCCAAAGGTTTCATTCACCATGTCAAAGCGGCGCAAGTCCAGCGTCAGAATGGCACCACAGCTTTCATGGCGACGTGCATTGGCCAAACCCAGATCGACCAGACGATGAAAATGCGCCCGGTTCGGCAGGCCGGTCAGACTGTCAAAATTGACCAGCTTTTGCATCCGCTCTTCGGTCGCCCGCAGCACACTGATGTCGGAAAAAATCGAGAAAGAATGGGTGACCTGGCCGGTTTCGTTGCGCACCACACTGATCGAGACCGACTGCGGAAACAGCTCGCCACTCTTGCGCTTGCCAATGATCTCGCCTTGCCACGGCCCCGAGCCGTGCATGGCCGCAAGCACCCGTCCCCGAAAATCCGCGTCATGCACGCCTGAGCGCAGCAGGTCGGTGGTCTGGCCCACGGCTTCGTGGGGTTCATAGCCGGTGATTCTTGAAAACGCAGCATTCACCGATACGATGCGCTCATGCACGTCGGTGATCAAAATACCCTGGTCGCTGTCCTCGATGATGCTGGCATGCAGCTTCTGCCGATCCTGTGGTGCCAAAGCCTGGGTGACCTCGGACAACTGCGCCACCATGCCCA
>JAIFMA010000229.1 GCA_020048795.1 Rhodoferax sp. | reverse complement strand
GGCTCCAGCGGGTCGCGCGGATTGGCGTTGGGGCCGCTGGCGCACCCGGTCAGCGCTGCCGCTGCCAGGGCAAAAATGCAGCGCCACACGGTGTGACGAAATGTTTGTCGGGTCATCTTGCTCATGGTTTTGCCTTGGTTGTGCCGTCTGCTGCCGGTGTTTGGGTGTCTGCTGCCTTGCTGAACAAAAACTGGCTGATCAGGTTCTCAAGCACCACCGCAGACTGCGTGCTGGAGATCACATCGCCGGAGGCCAGGTTTTTGTCGGCCGCACCGGCCTCCAGGCCCAAGTACTGATCCCCCAGCAAGCCACTGGTCAATATTTTTAATGAACTGTCCTTGGGAAACGCATAGCGGGTTTCCAGCGCCAGCGTCACGCGGGCCTGAAACGACTTGTCGTCAAACAGGATGTTTTCCACCCGGCCCACCACCACGCCGGCACTTTTGACCGCCGCTTTGGGTTTAAGGCCGCCGATATTGTCAAATTTGGCCGTGACCGGGTAGGTTTTCTCGAAACTCAGACTCAGCAAGTTGGCCGATTGCAGGGCCAGAAACAAAATGGCCACCGCGCCGAGCAGCACAAAAAGGCCCACCCAGATGTCATTTTTGGAGCGTTGCATTCAATTTCTTTCTAATCAGTTGGGGACAGAGCAGTCGCACTGCGTGTCGCTTTGGTCTGTCCCACAAGGCAATAACAAAGTTGGGGACAGAGCTTGCCCGCTTCGCGTAGCTGCGGTCTTTGCCACAAATTACTCATATCGTAAACATCATCGCCGTCAGGATGAAGTCCAGGCCCAGCACGGTCAGGGAGGCCATCACGACCGTGCGGGTGGTGGCTTTGGCAACGCCCTCGGGGGTTGCCTGGGCGTTGTAGCCTTGCAACAAGGCAATGAACGTGACCGCCACACCAAACACCAGGCTCTTCAACACCCCGTTGCCCAGATCCTGAAACACGTCAACACCGCCCTGGATCTGGCTCCAGAAGGCACCCCCATCGACCCCGATCATCAACACACCCACGACCCAACCGCCAATCACCCCGGTGGCACTGAACATGGCCGCCAGCAGCGGCATGGTGATGACACCCGCCCAGAAGCGAGGTGCCAGCACCCGCTCAATCGGGTCCACCGCCATCATTTCCATCACGCTGATTTGTTCGCCGGCTTTCATCAAACCAATCTCTGCTGTCAGTGAGGTGCCGGCGCGTCCGGCAAACAACAGAGCCGACACCACCGGCCCGAGTTCACGCAGCAAACTCAGTACCACCATCAACCCAAGTGACTCGGCCGAGCCGTAGCGTTTGAGCACGTAATAGCCCTGCAACCCGAACACAAATCCGACAAACAGACCGGCCACGGTAATGATCGGCAAGGAGTAATTGCCCAGAAAATGAATCTGGTCGCGCAGCAGCACATTGCGCCTGAACGCATAAGGCAGCGTGGCCAACAAACGCCAAAACAGGCGGGCAGCGTAACCCATGGCATCCAACTGGCCGCGCACCGCAAACCCAAGGTCTGTGGGACGATAACCACTCATGAGGCCAACTCCACGCCAAAGTCCTGTTCAACAGTCGGGCCTGGGTAATGAAAATGCACCGGGCCATCGGGCAAGGCATTGACGTATTGGTACACCAGTGGGTCGGTGCTATGGCGCACTTCAGCAGGGGTGCCCTGGGTGGCAATCTGGCCATTGGCCAGAATGATCACCTGATCGGCAATGGCAAAGGTCTGATCCAGGTCATGCGAGACAAAAATGCTGGTCAGACCCATGGCGTCGTTGAGTTCACGAATCAGCCGGGCTGCTGTGCCCAGCGAAATCGGGTCAAGGCCGGCAAAAGGCTCGTCGTACATCACCAGCTCGGGGTCCAGCGCAATGGCTCGCGCCAGCGCAACGCGCCGCGCCATGCCGCCGGACAGGTCACTGGGCTTGAGGCCACGTGCGCCACGCAAGCCCACCGCGTTGAGTTTCATCAGCACCACATCCCGAATCAAAGCTTCGGGCAAATCAGAATGCTCACGCAACGGAAACGCCACGTTTTCGAACACATCCAGATCGGCAAACAAGGCACCAAACTGAAACAGCATGCCCATGCGACGGCGAGCGGTGTACAAATCGGCCTGGTTCATCGGGGTGATGTCCTGGCCATCAAATAACATCTGGCCTTTTTGGGCCTTGATCTGCCCCCCAATCAGGCGCAGCACCGTGGTCTTGCCGCCGCCCGAGGCTCCCATCAGCGCGGTGACCTTGCCACGCGGGATATCCAGCGAAATGTCGTCCAGAATCAGGCGTTCACCGTAGCCGAAGCTCAGGTGACGCATTTCAACCAGATGATGGGACGGAGATAAGACCATAAAAAGAGAGACCGGGCTAACCCGGCCGCCTGATCATAATTGAAGCGGCCCGAAATTGACGCAGATGCCAACGTTAACCTTGGGCTTCAACGTGGCAAGTCGCTAAAACCCATCAGAAATTCATCGACCGCACGTGCCGCCTGACGGCCTTCACGGATGGCCCAGACCACCAGGCTCTGGCCCCGGCGCATGTCGCCGGCAGCAAACACCTTGGGCACATTGGTGGCATATCCGCCGACCAGCTCGGTACCAGCCCGGGCGTTGCCGCGCGGGTCTTTCTCGACCCCAAAGGCATCCAGGATGGTCGCCACCGGATTGACAAAACCCATCGCAAGCAACACCAGATCGGCTTGGTAAGTCTTCTCAGAACCGGCAATCTCAAGCATCTTGCCGTCCTTGAACTCGATCTGCACCGTCTTCAAACCCGTGACCTTGCCTTTTTCGCCGATGAATTGCTGGGTGGAAATGGCGAACTCGCGGGTGCAACCTTCGTCGTGGCTGGAACTGGTGCGCAACTTCATGGGCCAGTAGGGCCAGGTCATGGGACGGTTTTCTTCCACCGGGGGTTGCGGCATCACTTCAAACTGGGTCACACTGAGCGCGCCATGGCGGTTGCTGGTGCCAACACAGTCCGAGCCGGTGTCGCCACCGCCAATGACGATGACGTTTTTACCCTCGGCACGCAACTGCCCCTTGAGCTTGTCGCCAGCGTTGACCTTGTTTTGCTGCGGCAGGAACTCCATGGCAAAGTGGATGCCGTCCAGGTCACGCCCTGGTACCGGCAAATCACGCGACTGCTCGGAGCCACCGGTCAGCAGCACCGCATCAAAGTCCTTGTGAAGTTGCTCTGGCGACACCGTCTCCTTGGCCCAATTGGTGACCTTGCTGCCCTTGGGCATGGCTGCGACCAACACGCCGGTGCGGATCGTGACACCTTCGGCCTTGAGCTGATCGACGCGTCGGTCGATGTGAGTTTTTTCCATCTTGAAATCAGGAATGCCGTAGCGCAGCAGGCCACCGACCCGGTCGTTTTTCTCGAACAGCGTGACATCGTGGCCAACCCGGGCCAATTGTTGTGCCGCGGCCATGCCGGCCGGGCCAGAGCCCACCACGGCTACTTTTTTGCCGGTCTTGTGCGTGGCCGGCTGCGGCTTGACCCAGCCCTGCGTCCAGGCACGGTCGATGATGGCGTGCTCAATGCTCTTGATGCCCACCGGCAACTGGTTGACATTCAGTGTGCAAGCAGCTTCACACGGTGCCGGGCAGATGCGTCCGGTGAACTCGGGAAAGTTGTTGGTGCTGTGCAGCACGTCGATCGCTTGTTTCCAGTCACCCTGATAAACCAGATCATTGAAATCGGGAATGATGTTGTTGACCGGGCAGCCGTAGTTGCAAAACGGTGTGCCGCAGTCCATGCAGCGCGCAGCCTGCTGGCGCGACTGTGCGTCGTTGAGGCCGATGACAAACTCGCTGTAGTTTTTCAGGCGCTCGGGAACGGGCTTGTAGCCCTCCTCGATGCGCTCAATTTCCATGAAACCGGTGAGTTTTCCCATGATTTATTCCTTTACCGGGCAGACCTTTGGCCTTGCCCTCAACACTTTTAGATTCGTCATTCCCGCGCAGGCGGGAATCTAGCAGCACTGGATTCCCGCCTGCGCGGGAATGACGATACGCAAAGACCTCTCAACGCGCCACAACTGCCTCTTTTTTTGTAGCTGCCAGAGCAAGTTCAGCAAGCGCTTGAGCCGATTTTTTTGCATGAAGTTCACCCAGGGCACGTTTGTATTCTGTGGGGAACACCTTGACAAACTTCTGCCGGCTGAGGTCCCAGTTGTCCAACAGTTCACGCGCACGCTTGCTGCCGGTCCAGCGGTTGTGCTCTTCGAGCAGCTTCTTGAGCTGCACTTCATCAGCCAGGCCCCGGTGCCAGAGTTTTTCGTTGATGCTTGTCTGCTGATCGACCACCGGCAACACCTTTTCGAGCGCCACCATGGCGGTGTTGCAGCGCTTGGCAAACTGGCCGTCTTCGTCATAAACGTAGGCAATGCCGCCACTCATGCCCGCCGCAAAGTTGCGCCCGGTTTTGCCCAGCACCACCACCGTGCCGCCGGTCATGTATTCGCACCCGTGGTCACCGGTGCCCTCGACAACTGCGGTGGCACCTGACAGACGCACAGCAAAACGCTCGCCGGCAACGCCACTCAAAAAGGCTTCACCGCTGGTGGCACCAAACATCACGGTGTTACCGACAATGGTGTTTTTGGTGGCCTCACCGCGAAAATCAATGCTTGGCCGCACCACCACGCGCCCGCCCGACAAGCCCTTGCCGGTGTAATCGTTGGCATCACCAATCAAATACAGGGTGATGCCACGCGCCAGAAAGGCGCCAAACGACTGGCCGCCGGTACCTTCCAACTGAATGCGAATGGTGTCATCGGGCAAGCCTTCCGGGTGCACCTGCGTCAGGGCACCGGACAACATGGCCCCCACCGAGCGGTTCACATTGCGCGCCACCTCGATGAACTGGACCCGTTCGCCCTTGTCGATGGCGGCACGAGACTTGGCGATCAGCACGTTGTCGAGCGACTTCTCCAGGCCATGGTCTTGCGATTCCTGGTGAAACCTGGGCACGTCTGCAGCCACCTGGGGCATGGCCAGCAAACGGCTGAAGTCCAGCCCCTTGGCCTTCCAGTGGCTGATGCCGGCACGCATGTCGAGCAAGTCAGCACGGCCAATCATGTCGTCAAACCTGGCGATGCCAAGCTGCGCCATGATCTGGCGAACCTCTTCGGCAATGAAGAAGAAGTAGTTGACCACATGCTCGGGCTTGCCGGAAAACTTCTGGCGCAACACCGGGTCTTGTGTGGCAACCCCGACCGGGCAGGTGTTGAGGTGGCATTTGCGCATCATGATGCAGCC
>JAIFMA010000145.1 GCA_020048795.1 Rhodoferax sp. | reverse complement strand
CGAGGTAGTTCCATTTGCAAGTGAGTGTGCAGACGCTCGCCACATCGGCACCACTGGCACGCCAGACCATGTAGTCGGCCAGGTCAAAAAAACGCCACACGGCGGCATACCGCTCGGGGTAGTTCTGCTTTAGCCACAACACCTTGGGCAGTTCCATCTCGATGCTGACTTCACCGCCCACGTACTTTAATGCTTCATCATTAGTAGCATTGATCGCTTGTGTTTGTTGGGCTGCACGGTGATCCATCCACATGATGATGCTGTGTGCCAGGTCGCCATCTTCGGCCAGCGATACCGGTAGTCGATCACCCCCCACGGCCACCAAAGAGCAGGTGGCATCGATGCCGATAGCCACTACCCGGGCCGGGTCAATCCGGGCTGCGACGACAGATTCACGCACGGCAGCACAGGCCTGCGCCCAGATGTCGGCACTGGACTGCTCGACAAACAGGGCTTTCGGATGAAACTGCGGGATGTGCCGCTGGGCAAACGCCAGGCGCTGCCCGCTGGCGTTAAACAGGCCAGCGCGTACGCTGGCGGAGCCCACATCAATGCCCAGAAAGACTTTTTCATCCATGCCGTCTCCATTGTAATGACTAACATGTTAGTACTATAACGAATGCCCTGCGTAGGTACAAGCCAGATCTGACGTTTTATGCAGCGCTTTTTTTGACACAAGGCCTGCAGGCAGCCACTACCCCCATGACCGCTTGAGCCTTGATTGCCATGACAAACTCCAACATTAGCGTTGCCGACATCCGCAAAACCTTTCTTGATTTTTTTGCTTCCAAAAATCACACCGTGGTGGCATCCAGCCCGCTGGTGCCAGGCAATGACCCCACCCTGATGTTCACCAACTCGGGCATGGTGCAGTTCAAGGATGTGTTTCTGGGCACCGACAAGCGCTCTTATGTACGCGCCGCCAGTGTGCAGGCCTGCCTGCGTGCCGGTGGCAAACACAACGACCTGGAAAACGTGGGTTACACCGCGCGCCACCACACCTTTTTTGAGATGCTGGGTAACTGGAGCTTTGGCGACTATTTCAAGCGCGAGTCGATTCACTGGGGTTGGGAACTGCTGACGCAAGTGTTCAAGCTGCCGCCGCAGCGCCTGCTGACCACGGTGTATGCAGAAGACGACGAAGCCTATGACATCTGGACGAAAGAAATCGGCCTGCCACCCGAGCGGGTGATCCGCATTGGCGACAACAAGGGGGGGCGCTACAAGTCAGACAACTTCTGGATGATGGCCGACACCGGCCCCTGCGGCCCGTGCAGTGAGATTTTTTACGACCACGGCCCGCACATCCCCGGCGGCCCCCCTGGCAGCCCGGACGAAGACGGTGACCGCTTCATCGAGATATGGAACCATGTGTTCATGCAGTTCAACATGGCCGAAGACGGCTCGGTTACCCCCCTGCCCGCCCCGTGCG
The DNA here is from genome assembly GCA_020048795.1 of Rhodoferax sp. GTDB lineage: Bacteria > Pseudomonadota > Gammaproteobacteria > Burkholderiales > Burkholderiaceae_C > Rhodoferax. Next base: position 4,555 of record JAIFMA010000145.1, on the reverse strand, counting down.
TGGATACCGGCATGGGTCTGGAGCGCCTGGCGGCCATCTTGCAGCATGTGCACAGCAATTATGAAATTGACATTTTTGACGCACTGATCAAAGCCGCAGCGCGCGAAACCCATTGCGCCGACTTGTCCAATAACTCGCTCAAGGTGGTTGCCGACCATATCCGCGCCACCGCATTTCTGGTCAGTGACGGCGTGCTGCCCAGCAACGAAGGCCGGGGCTATGTGCAGCGGCGCATCATCCGCCGCGCCATTCGCCACGGCTACAAGCTGGGTCAGAAGACGCCGTTTTTCCACAAAATGGTGCCCGATCTGGTAACGCAGATGGGCCATGCCTACCCTGGCCTGGCAGCACAATCGGCGCGCATCATGGACGTGCTGCGGGTGGAAGAAGAGCGTTTTTACGAAACGCTTGAGATTGGCATGCAGATTTTGGACGAGGCCCTGGCCGGTGGTGTCAAGACCTTGCCTGGCGATGTGGCCTTCAAGCTGCACGACACCTTCGGCTTTCCGCTGGACTTGTCGGCCGATGTGTGTCGCGAGCGCGGGGTGGCGGTGGATTCGGCCGGTTTTGATGCGGCCATGGCGCGTCAAAAGTCTCAAGGGCGGGCAGCGGGCAAGTTCAAGCAAGACAAGGCACTGGAGTACAGCGGAGTTGGCAATCAATTTGTGGGTTATGAGCAGTTGACAGACACTACAGAAATTGTAGCTATCTACGCAGATGGAATAAGCGCTACAGCCATAAATGTTGGTCAATCCGGGGTGATTGTGCTGGCCAGCACCCCGTTCTACGGTGAAAGCGGCGGCCAGGTGGGCGACGCCGGTGCCATCTTTTGTGATCACGCCTTGTTTGAGGTGGTTGATACGCAAAAGATCAAGGCCGACGTGTTTGGCCACCATGGCACGCTCAAGTCTGGCACGCTCAAGCTCGGCGATGGTGTCACCGCCCATGTGAATTCCAGTCTGCGCAGCGCCACCGTGCGCAACCATTCAGCCACGCACCTGATGCACAAGGCACTACGCGAGGTGCTGGGCGGCCATGTGCAACAAAAAGGCAGTCTGGTCAACGCCGAACGCACCCGCTTTGACTTTGCCCACAATGCCCCGGTCACAGACAGTGAAATCCGCGAGATCGAAGCCCGCGTCAACGCCGAAATTCTGGCCAACGTCGCCACCGCAGCGCGCGTGATGGACATCGAGTCAGCCCAGAAAACCGGTGCCATGATGCTGTTTGGCGAAAAATACGGTGAAACCGTGCGTGTGCTTGACATCGGCAGCAGCCGTGAACTGTGTGGCGGCACCCATGTGCAACGCACCGGCGACATTGGCCTGTTCAAAGTGCTGGCTGAAACTGGCGTGGCTTCTGGCGTGCGCCGCATCGAGGCCGTCACGGGCGAAAACGCCCTGGCGTACTTGCAACATCTGGAAGGCACGGTCAGCCAGGCCGCAGCAACACTGAAAACTCCGGTCAGTGAACTCAATGAGCGCCTTGCCAGTGTGCTCGAGCACGTCAGGGCGCTGGAAAAAGAAATGGCCGCCCTCAAAGGCAAACTCGCCTCTGCACAAGGCGACGAGTTGCTGAGCCAGGCGCAGGACATCCATGGGCTGAAACTTCTGGTGGCCCGACTGGAAGGGGCCGATGTCAAGACCCTGCGCGACACCATGGACAAGCTCAAAGACAAGTTAAAAACCGCGGTCATCGTGCTGGCGGTGGTGGACGGTGCCAGGGTGCAGATTGCCGTCGGTGTCACGGCCGACACCACCTGCAAAGTCAAGGCCGGCGAACTGGTCAATTTTGTCGCCAGCCAGGTGGGTGGCAAGGGCGGCGGCAAGCCAGACATGGCCATGGCCGGGGGCACCGAGCCGGCCAGGCTGGCACAAGCACTCGACAGCGTGAAGCCTTGGCTGACCCGCAAGCTGTCCTTGCCATGCGCTGACTGATCCCTATCGCTGGAGTTTCCCGATGAAGCCGTTTACCCAATCCGAACTGCGCATTGCACTGGATCCGCTAATTTTTTCGACTCACCAGATCACACCGGACAGTGGCATTTACGGGCCGGTGGACTACGGCTGGCGAGCCTATGGCGAGGATCGTGCCGTATTCACGTTCGGCGAGGGCATGTTCGCGGCCAGTCCCCTCAATGGCTCGCGCCGGTTGGTTTTTTGTGGTCACAGTCCGCAGTGGGAGGGTTTCTACATCTCATCGATGGGCGGAGCGGCCTTTGCCTTCAAGCATGTCGGGGTCAATTACGTCCGAATCACCGGGCGTGCAGCCACACCCAGCGTGCTGTTGCTCAACAACGATGGCCAGGGGGTCAAAGTCCGGTTGGAGCCGCTGCCGGATCTGGCGGCGATCTGGCAGGCTTATCCGGCACCCAGTGGCAGTACATTGATCGGCATTGGTGCCTTGCAACAGGCCTTGTTGGAGCGTTGGGGCGCAGAGTACCCGCCCAAGCAGGTGCGCTCCTTCGTGGTCGGACCTGCCAGCCAGATGACCATCGAGGGGGCGATTGCCTCCAACCCGATTGACAAGGGTGTGGTAACGCATGTGACCGACTGGTGTGGTCGCGGCGGCATGGGCAGTTTGCTCTTGCAGCAGCACAATCTGGTCGGTTGCATGTTCGGTGGGCACTGGGTGGAAGCCGAAGTTGCGGGCATCAAGGCTTATGACCCCTATTTTGTCGAGCATTTTGGCGACCGCGCCGTCAAGGTTGACAAGGCCATGACGGCCAAGTACGCGTTTGATGCCAAGACCGAAACTGGCGGCACCTTTGGCTCCAATTACCATGCCATGGGGGACAAGCTACTGAGCTTTAATTACCGCTCGGTTTACGCCCCCAAGGCTGAGCGACTCAAGCAACAGCAGACCTTTATTGTTGACCACTATCTCAAACAGTACAACGAAGAAACCGTCGCCACCAAGAGCTTCAAGCATTGCGGTGAGCCGTGCAGCGTGGCCTGCAAAAAGATGAAGGGCCCCTACAAGAAGGATTACGAGCCCTATCACACCCTGGGCCCCCAGTTGGGTGTGTTTGACCAGCGTGCCGCAGAGCAACTCAATGACTATGCCGATGCCATGGGCTTTGATGCCATCCAGATGGGTGGCACCTTGGCCTGGATCATGGAGTGCGTGGCAGACGGTTTGATTGAGCCCGAGGCGTTCGGGTTTGGGGCGCCAGACACCCTGCGCTTTGACCGATTTACCGCTGAACGCAACGACTTTGACATCGTGGGTGACAGCATGATCAACGCCCGCTATGCGATGGCCGTCATTCAGGCGCTGCTGCAAAATCCGGCGGCCGCACTGTTTCGTCGGGGTATCCGCAGCGCCGCCCACGAGCTCAACCAGCGGTATCCGCAAACACGGCCCGGTGAGCGTGCCGTTTTCTTGTCGCACGGCCAGTCCGGTTGCATGGTGCCCAATCAGTATTTCGTCCCAGGCATGGCCAGTCCCATGCCGATCATGGGCAAGTACTATGTGTTCTACGGTGCCAATGTGCTCAGTCCCCAGGAGCTCGGTGCAAAGAACGTGGAACGTATGGTTTATGAGCTGTTCAACGACAACATCGGGATGTGCCGATTTCATCGGCAATGGAGCGAGTCGCTGGCCAGTGAGCTGGCCAGCGGCATGCTGGGGTTAGACATTGATTTCAAGGCGCATCACTTTGAACTGGCGCGCCAAATCAATGCGCTGGAAACCGGCAAGAGTGTGGCCTGGGAGACCGCTCGCATGGCCGATATGTTTGCCAACTATCTTCGCTGGCTGGCCGAAGACAACACCTCGCTGGTCAAACTGGCCGAGTGGGTTCAGCACGACCCAGCACAACCGCAAATTGCCCCCGCAAGACAGTCCGACCAGCCCAACTTGGGCCCCGATTCATCCAAAGCCTTGGCACATTCGTTCTGGCATGCCCTCAAAGCCTCGCAGGAAGCGGCCTTCGCCGCTGGTGCCGATGCCATTTCAACCGCCCGAACCCCTGCCCAACTGCGCGCGCTATAAACTACGCCGGTTTTTTAGTCGATAACCCAAGGCCACTGATGAGTGCATTTTTGAATGAAACCGTTTTGAGCGTTCACCACTGGACAGACCGACTGTTCAGTTTTACCACCACCCGTGACCCGGCGCTACGGTTTTCAAATGGCCACTTCACCATGATTGGGCTGCGACAGGAAGGTGGCAAGCCGCTACTGCGCGCGTATAGCATCGTCAGTGCCAATTACGAAGAACATCTCGAATTCCTGAGCATCAAGGTGCAGGACGGCCCGCTCACCTCGAAGCTACAGCACATCAAGGTGGGGGACCAGATTGCGGTCGGCAAGAAACCCACCGGTACCCTGCTCATTGACTACCTGCTGCCAGCCAGGAACCTGTATTTGTTTGGCACTGGTACTGGGCTGGCTCCGTTCTTGAGCATCATCCGCGACCCCGCCAGCTACGAGATGTTTGAAAAGGTCATCCTGGTGCATGGCGTGCGTCAGGTGGCTGAGCTGGCCTACCACGACTACATCACGCAAGAGTTGCCCGAGCACGAGTTTTTGGGTGACATGATCAGTGAACA
>JAIFMA010000218.1 GCA_020048795.1 Rhodoferax sp. | reverse complement strand
CCGAGGACCTTGTCGGTCGCGTCAATCACAAACCACTCGTGCACGACCTCAGCGGGTTTTGCGCTGAAAGTTGACATGAGATTTCTCTTTTTAAAAAAGGGAGGGGTTTGTCGGGCTCTTTTCCACGGTCGGGTCTCCTTCTAATGGGAATCTCTTAGGTGGTGGTTGCCGCAAGCTGACGCCTGAAACGGTCTTCGCCGCGGAGCCGCAAAAGCGCTGCGAAGCCGGGCATTATACAAATTTCGGAGCGCAGCGGTTAACATGATGCGTATGTTCAGTTACCGCCACGCCTTTCATGCCGGCAACCATGCCGATGTCCTCAAGCACACCGTACTGATCGCGGTGTTGCGTCACATGACGCAAAAAGACACGGCTCTGAATGTGTTTGACACCCATGCCGGGGCAGGTTTGTACCGGCTCGATGGTGACTACGCCCAGACCAGCGGCGAAGCTGCGGACGGCTATCTCCGGCTAATTCAACAGCAAAATGTGCCTGTAGCACAGACAGACACTGCGCTGCCAGCTATCAATTATGCAGCAACAAATACACCGGGTAGCCAACCCATGGCTGCTGCCCTGCACGACTATCTTGACCTGATTGCCAGCTTCAACACAGGCGGTGGCCACAAGGTCTATCCGGGCTCGCCGTTCATCATTCAGCACCTGCTGCAGGGCCGCGACCGAGACCGGCTCAAGCTGTTCGAATTACACCCTACTGATGCCAAAACACTGCGCGCCAATATCGCCCAACTCGAAGCCGGGCGTCTGGTCACGGTGCTGCAAGAGGATGGTTTTGACGGCCTGAAAAAGTTCTTGCCACCACCGTCCCGGCGCGCGCTGGTGCTGTGTGACCCGAGCTACGAGCTCAAAACCGACTACGCCCGCGTCACGGCCATGATGACCGATGCCCTGCAGCGCTTTGCCACCGGCACCTACATGGTGTGGTACCCGATCATCCCGCGCCCCGAAGCCCACGACCTGCCGCGCAAGCTCAAGACCCTGGCCAACCGCGAAGGTCGACCCTGGCTGCATGCCACACTGACCATCAAGTCCAGCAAACTGGGGCACGATGACACCGGCGAAGTGGTACGCCCCGGCCTTCCGGCCAGTGGCGTTTTTCTCATCAATCCACCGCACACCCTCAAAGCAGCACTGATAACAGCACTAGGCCAGGCAGCCGAGGCTCTGGCACAAGATAAAAACAAGGCCTTTGAAGTCCAAACTGGCGACCGCTGAGTCTGAACGATCAGACGACAGGCGGTGCCTTCACGCGCAACAACATCCACACGACATGCGCCATGTTGAACGGCTTGCCGACATGGTCGTTCATGCCGGCCTCCAGGCAGGCAGCCCGGTCAGAATCCATCGCGTTGGCGGTCATGGCTACCACCGGCAACTCAAACAGCACTCCAGCGTTGGTGCCAACCAGCAGGTGCAACGCTTCCTGCCCATTGTTGTCCAGCTCGACCTGCGCAACTTCACTGTCCAGCAACTCAAGCGCGATCTGCTGATTGACAAAATTATCTTCAGAACTTGACAGTGCCAAGTTTTCCGGTGGTGTTCACACCACCATCCGTTCTTCCACAGAGGGTGGGCCATGGCGGCGATATTTGGCAATGATTTTCGTCAGGTCATGAGCCAAAGCGGGAACCGCCAAAAATGCCGCGAGGGTGGTGCGCAGTGCACTTGAGACGATCAACTCAGGGCTTGTCCATGAATAAGCTGTGCATTTGGCCGTCGGATTTGGGATGCAATGCTAGGCGCACAGCGGGCCGTGCAACTTTGCTGCACAAGCGATTTGCAACGACACCGTGCGCCCAAAGCTGGCGAGCCAAATGTATGGGCTATTTCTTGATGCGTGCCAGGCCTGGTGGCCAGCGGGCACTGGTTCTGGCCGCGTCGAAAAAAAAGTTGACGGCAGAACGTGCCGTCATTAGTTAAAGTCTTTTGATTTTAGCAATACATGGCCTTGCCGGCTCGAATGAGCCCGTTCAAATCCGATCTGGATGAAGTTCTGCGTGGGTTCGATCGCTAAAATCGCGCTCATCCCATTTCCAAGTCATCTGTGTCTGGGCGCGAAGCCGCAGCAACCACGACACGGATGATTTGGCAATGGAATCAGTTACTTCGTCGTCACCAACCCTCAAAGGACACCATCATGGCTCTTGTTTCCATGCGCGAATTGCTTGACCACGCCGCCGCCAATGGCTACGGCATTCCGGCTTTTAATGTCAACAACCTGGAGCAAGTGCAGGCGGTGATGGCCGCGGCAGATGAAGTCGGCTCACCGGTCATCCTGCAAGCCAGCGCGGGTGCCCGCAAATATGCCGGCGAGGCCTTCATCAAGCACCTGATTCAGGCGGCGATTGAAAGCTACCCGCACATTCCACTGGTGATGCACCAGGATCACGGCCAGAACGTGGCGGTGTGTCAGGGCGCGATCAACCTGGGCTTTAGCTCGGTGATGATGGACGGCAGCCTGGAAGGCGACGGCAAAACCATTGCCAGCTACGAGTACAACGTGGAAGTCACCCGCAAGGTGGTGGAACTGGCGCACGCGACCGGCGTCACCGTCGAAGGCGAACTGGGTTGCCTGGGCTCTTTGGAAACCATGAAGGGTGACAAGGAAGACGGCCATGGCACCGACGCCACCATGACGCGTGACCAAATGCTGACCAACCCCGAGCAGGCGGCTGACTTTGTCAAGCGCACCCAGCTTGATGCGCTGGCCATTGCCATTGGTACCAGCCATGGTGCCTACAAATTCACCCGCAAGCCCACCGGCGACATTCTGGCCATCGACCGCGTGATGGAAATCCACGCCCGTTTGCCCAACACGCATCTGGTGATGCATGGCTCAAGCAGCGTGCCGCAAGAGTCGCTGGCGCTGATCAACCAGTACGGCGGCAAGATGAAGGAAACCTACGGTGTGCCGGTCGAAGAGATACAAAAAGCCATCAAGTACGGTGTGCGCAAGATCAACATAGACACCGACATCCGCCTGGCCATGACCGCTGCGGTGCGCAAATACCTGTTTGAAAACCCTGACAAATTTGACGCGCGCGACTGGCTCAAACCCGCCCGTGAAGCCGCCAAGGCCCTGTGCCAGCAACGCTACCTTGAGTTTGGCTGTGAAGGCCAGGCCGCCAAGATCAAGGGCGACAGCCTGTCGGTGGTGGCCGCAAAATACACCCGTGGTGAATTGGCGCAAGTGGTTCAGTAATACCTGACCCGAGCAACACAAGCCCGCCACTGGCACCGGCCATTGGCGGTTTTTTTGGGCTGAACCCTGTTGTTGAACACTCTTGCGACCCGCATGTCAGCCTTAGCCATTTTTTTTCTGGTTGCTCTGCCATGGTTGAACCCGTTTTCGCCGGGGCCAACCAGCGCCACCGGGCCGTTTCTGTTTTCCTGTCTGTGCGCCTGCCTGGTGTTGCTGGTGTTTGCCGGGCAGCGTCAACAGGGGTGCCGTGCGGATATGGTGCGCGCCATCGCACTGGCCTGGCTGGCCGCCGCCGGCCTGAGTTCATTGATCGGTTTGCTGCAGTATTTTGGTGGCACCGAGGTTTTTGGCGTCTGGCTCAACCACACCCAGGTGGGTGAGGCCTTTGGCAACCTGCGCCAGCGCAACCAGTTTGCCACCCACATCAACATTGGTTTGCTGGCCTTGTTGTGGCTGGTCTCCAACCCCAGTCCGCACGGCTTGATGTGGCACCAGTCGCCCGGGCGACCCTGGGTGCTGGCGGTCGGTCTGGCCATGGCGGTGCTGCTGGGCGTGGCCAACGCGGCCTCATCGTCACGCACTGGCCTGTTGCAACTCGGACTGCTGCTGCTGCTGGTGCTGTGGTGGCGACACGGCGCCAAAAGCCGGTCGTCCCAGGGACAGTGGGTGGTGCTGACGGCGCTGCTGGCGTATATCGCCGCCACCTTGGCCTTGCCCTTGCTGGCCGGGCTCGACCCACTTTCCAGTGGGGCCTGGGCCCGCATGCGCGCCGGTGATCCGGCCTGCTTCAGCCGTTTGACACTGTGGGGTAATGTGTTGCAGCTGATCGCGCAAAAGCCCTGGCTGGGTTGGGGCTGGGGCGAACTGGACTACGCCCATTTCATCACCCTGTACCCCGGCGCACGCTTTTGCGACATTCTGGACAATGCCCACAATCTGCCCTTGCACCTGGCCGTCGAGCTGGGTGTGCCTGCGGCGCTGCTGGCCTGTTCTGCCGGGTTTTTGTTGCTCTGGCGTGGCCAACCCTGGCGTGAGCCGGACCCGACCCGGCAGATGGCCTGGGGCATTCTGGCGGTCATTGTGTTGCACAGTCTGCTTGAGTACCCCTTGTGGTACGGGCCCTTTCAAATGGCTGCGGCGCTCAGTCTATGGCTATTGTGGTGGGTACCCCGTGCCGGGATGGACACCTATGTTCATCAAAGAATTTGGCCTATGATGCCCTATTTGAAAGCGCTGATAGCTCTTTTATCGATAGCAATGTGCGGGTTTGCCGCCTGGAACTATCACATGGCGGGTCAGATTTATCTGGCCCCCGAGGAGCGCGCCGCCGACTACCGGCAAGACACGTTGGCAAAAATCCGCGCTGTCTGGCTGTTCCAGGATCAGGTGCGTTTTGCTGAACTGACGATCAATGAGCCAAGCGTAGCCAACGCCCCGGCACTGCGTGCGCTGGCGCTGGAGATGCTGCATTTTTCGCCCGAGGCCCGGGTGGTTGAAATCCTGCTGGACAGCGCCTGGCTACTGGGGCGGCAGGACGAAGTGCGCTATTTTGCAGCGCGCCTGCAGGCGGCTTTTCCGCAAGAGTACGCGCGCTGGATCAGGGACAAGCCTGCGGCGCTGGTGAACAATTAGCGTATTGATACTGGACAGTGGCAAGTTCTCCCCGTTATTCCGTCAGTTTCTTGGTCAGCCGCAATATTGACAACTCCATGGCCAAGTCGATCCACTTTTCCATCAAGAGCTTCATGCGTTCGTAGTTTTTGAGCTGCTTGCGCACCGCAGGCAAATCTCCCTTCCTGACAAACTTGGTGCTGCTCTTGCCCTTGCGGGTGTAGCTGACTGGTAGCAGGGGCCGTGCTTGACGGGCGGGTCTGCCTTGCACTTGCATCCCGGGGAGCCGCACACGTTGTACTGGGTCGACAGACTGCCTGGGCGCAAGTCGCCCAGGGCGGCGAGGTCGCGTTTGACCTTTTCAATCTGTCGCTGCAGCGTTGCCTCTCTACGGGTATCCATAGCGCCAATCATGGTTGTTTTTGATGTTGAAACTTGACAGTGCCTAGTTTTCCACCGGAATTCACGCTGCCATTCGTTCACTCTCAAAGGGCGGGTCATATTGGCGATATTGGGCCATGAT
>JAIFMA010000188.1 GCA_020048795.1 Rhodoferax sp. | reverse complement strand
GTTTCGAACCACTGGCTGAACTCTTCGAGCTCCAGACGCAGGTTGAGCAAGGGCTCGGCCCGGGTCTGTGGTGCCGATGCCGCCCCACTGGCGGGCCTGAGCCCAATGATTTCGCCGGGTGATACCACCGCGCGCTGACGACTTAGGTGCTCACGCAGTCGCTGGCCCAGCAACTGGGCCGGCGGCATGCTCCAGCGTGCCAGCGCATAGGGCTTGAGTGCCTGGGCGTCGGCATAACCCAGCCGGTACAGCACCGCCGTGTTGTTGAGTGCGGCGCTGGCCTGCGGTGGGCCCACTTCCAGCGGTGCCAGCCGGACGTTGTGGCTGCCGGGCCCGTTGTTCAATGCGCCGGGGCCAAAGTCATACACCACCAGGGTACTGGCTGCGCGCGGCATGGCACAACCCGCCAGCAGCAACGCACAGACAAGAAAAAGCCTTCTAGCCCAAGTTCCATAAGCGCTGACAGCTATAGTTTTCATATTTTTTGAGGGTGGTTTTGAAAAGGACTGCAGGCGCTGCCTTCAGGGTTTGCTGCTGGCGCCGGGTGCCGTAAAGCCAGGCTCGCCCGGCCCGGGTGGTGGCGCCGGTTTGCCCAGCAGGATGGCCTGCGGATTGTCAGTCAGGGTCTGCGTCAGGTCGCCGAGCTGGTGGGTGGTGCGCGCAGCCTCCAGCACCGCCTGGTTCACGCTGGGCAGGGTGTTGATGCGCAGGGTTTGTCCGGTGGCCACCAGAATGTCGGCTCCGGTGGCCAGCTTTTCAAGCGTGCCGCCGGGGCCGTACATGCGCTCGGTCACCAGCCGGAATGAACGTGCCGAGGCCCGCGCTTCATCGGCGCTGTCGCCAACCCGTTTTGAGGTGACCTTGATCGTCGCCAGGGTGTCGCGCCCGTCTTGCGCCAGCGCCGGCCAGGCCTGGCGGGCTTGCGCCGAGAGTTGCTGCAACTCGGTGGCGGCCTGGCCGATCTGGCTAATGGCGGTAAACAGGGTTTGCTGGTTGTCGGGGGCCAGCAGCTGGTTGAAGCGCTGTACCGACTGCTCCAGTTGCATCAGCAAGCGCTCGCCCTGATCGGTCAGCTTGCTCATCAGACCCTGTCTGAGCGGAATGCGCGTGCCCGGTGTGGCATCCAGTGCGGTACCGGGCACGGCACCGTCATCAAGCTGGATAAAGGCCAGTCCGGTGACACCCTGAAAACCCAGCGTGGCAAAGCTGCTGCTGGTCAGGGGGGTCTGGTCTGCCACGGCAATACGCACCAGCACCTGGCCCACCACCTGGGGGTCCAGTGCGATGGCGGTGACCTTGCCCACCGGCACGCCGCGCAGACGCACCGTGGCCTGCGGCTGTAGTCCGGTCACGTTGACCCGACCGGCCAGTTCATAAACCGTGAGTGCGCTGGTGTCGCGTGTCAGCCAGATCGCCGCGCTGATCAACAGGGCCGTCATCAGCAACACAAAGGCGCCGGCTGCCAGGGCGTGAGACTTGTTTTCCATAAGCGGTGTTTCCTGTTCCGGGTGTTAACCTGCCTGGGGGCTGGTTTGCAACAGGGCGCTGGCACGCAGGCCCCGTTCGCCCAGAAAAAATTCCTTGATGAAGGGGTGTGGCTGCGCCATCACCTGCGCGGCCGTGCCCTCGGCCACGATGTGTTTGTCGGCCACCACGGCAATACGGGTGGACAGCTCCAGCAGGGTGTCCAGATCGTGGGTCACCATCACCACCGTCAGGCCGAGTTCCTGGTGCAGCGATTTCAGCAGGGCACAAAATTCGTCGGCGCTGCCCGGGTCCAGCCCGGCGGTGGGTTCGTCCAGCAGCAGCAGCGGCGGGTCCATGATCAGCGCGCGTGCCAGTGCCACCCGTTTGATCATGCCGCCCGACAAATCGGATGGCATCTTGTGCGCGGCTGAGGGGTCCAGGCCCACCATCTGCAGTTTGACCATGGCCACGTCGTGGATCAGGTCGGCGGGCAGGGTTATGAGTTCGCGCAGGGCAAAGGCAATGTTGTCCAGCACGCTAAAGGCCGAAAACAGCGCGCCGTGCTGAAACAACATGCCGACCCGGCTGGCGGCGCCCTCGCGGCCCAATTGTTCGGCCGGTTCGCCCAGCACCGTCACGAAGCCTCGGCTGGGGTGCGCCAGGCCCAGAATCTGGCGCAGCAACACCGTTTTGCCAGACCCTGAGCCGCCCACAATCGACAACATTTCGCCCTGGTTGATGGTCAGGTCCAGGTCCTGGTGGATCACCGCATCGCGTCCGGCGGCGCGAAACACCGACCATAACTTGTCAATTTGCACCACCGCCTGCGTCATGGTCTGGCTCATAGGCCGACATTCTTGAACACCACGGCAAACAAGGCATCGACCAGCAACACCATGGTGATGCTGGTCACCACGGACGCGGTAGTACCTTGCCCCAGGCTCTCGGTGTTGGGTTTGACGCGCAGGCCGTAATGGCAGGCAATCAGCGCAATCAGCTGGCCAAACACCACCGATTTGCCCAGGCCCAGCCACAAATTGCCAATCGACACGGCATCGGGCAGTGTGGCAAAGAAGAAGGCGGGCGTCACCCCCAGCACCAGATCAGCCGCCAGCATGCCGCCCAGCATGGCCGCAGCCGTGGTCCAGACGGCGATCAGCGGCATGGCGATGGCAATGGCGATGGCGCGTGGCAGCACCAGCCGGTAACCCTTGGCAATGCCCATGACGCGCATGGCATCAAGCTCTTCGGTGACGCGCATCACGCCGATTTGCGCCGTGATAGCCGAGCCGGAGCGCCCGGCAATCAAGATGGCCGCCAGCATCGGCCCGAGTTCGCGGATCAGGGCAATGCCCAGGATGTTGACAATGAAGGTGTCAGCGCCAAATTGCCGCAACTGGCGCGACATCAGGTAGGCCAGCACGATGCCGATCATGAAACCCACCAGTGCGGTGATGGGCAAAGCGGTGGCACCAATGTGGTAAAGGTTGCCCGACACATCGCGCCAGGGTCCGTGGCGCGGCGCACGCAGCAGGCGCGCGAGGTCCAGCAGCAACTGCCCCATCAACTTGAGCAGGCCCTTGGCATGGTCCAGCAGCACCCAGATGGCTTCACCGAGTTTCATGAACAGGGCCAGCAGGTTTAGCCTTGGTGGCTTGGGCGGCGGTGTGGTGAATTGGGCCACCCGCGCCAGCATGGCACGCTGTACCGGTTGCAGCGTTAACTGCGCGGGCCACTGGTGGCCCCAGGCGTTCCAAAGCAGTTGGGCACCGGTGTGGTCGAGCCGCTTGATGCCTGACAAGTCCCAGCGGCACAGGGCCGCACTCTGACAACGGCAGAGTGCCTGCTCAATGGCCGACCAGTTGGCCGGCTCGGCCAGCCGTGCTGCACCCCAGCAGCCGCCCAGCACCGCGCAGCGGCCATCGGCATTGGCTTGCAGAATTAGGGTCGGGGCGGGTTCGTTCATGGCGCGTGTTGCAAAGTATTCGCATCGTAACGGCAAGCCAGGCGCAGCCGACATGAAATGGGCCGGTTTGTAACGATCAGGTACACCATGAAACCGGGTCATTCCATTTCATGCTCAACCACGCCCACCGCCTGTTCAGGTGCGCGCTGGCGCGGCCACCAGCAAGGATGCGCCCGGGTTGCCGGTGGGCGCTGTCTGGTAAGTTTTCAAAGGGTCACCCACACCATCGGGCGAAGCAAACGCAATGCAGTTGATGAACAGCGAGAACAATTCGGCTTGCGAGTTGATGTCAAGCTTCTTGTGAATGTTCTTGCGGTGGATCTTGATGGTGCCCTCGGTGGTGTTCAGGCGCTGCGCCGTCAGTGCTGACGAATAACCGCTGATCATGTAAAACAGCACCTCGCGTTCACGCTGGGTCAGCAGCGAACTGGCGAAATTCTCGATGGTGCTTTGCACCTTGCGGTGCGTCAGGTTGTCGGTATCGCGCCGCGCGGCTGCGGCGGACAGTTCGTGGTGCTTGGCCGCTGCGGCAAAAATCAGTGGCATCAGCAAATGGATCGCCACCCTGTCCTCGATGCGAAACTTGGCGTTGCGGATGCTGCGCTCGATAAAGATGTTCAGCGCCGTGTCTTCGTTGATGCGCCACAGCAGGTCCATCGAGTCCGACAGACCAATCTGCGAATAGAACACCCGGTAAAACTCGCTTTCGTAAAAGTCATCCGGTGCAATGTCGCGCAGCCAGTAAAGCCCGCTGGGGCAGCCCTGGGCAAAAAGCTGGTAATTGGGGCACAGCACATAGGGCCCCGACACATAGGCATCTTCGGGCAAGGCGCGTTCCTGCGGGTTAAAGCGGTGCAAAATGCGCCTCGGGCGTTGTTGGCGGTGATACATCATGATGCCGCCCGAGTCCATCGCACAGACACTGCCCAGCAGGTTCAGCACGCTGTCAAACCAGTCGGCACTGCCAATGGTCTGGGTCATCCTGGCCAACGCCTCCACCATGGCGGCGTTGAGCGGCAGGCTCAGTGGCGACGGGCTGTCTGTGTTGCGATGACGGTGTGCTGTTTCATGCATCGGGGCGTTGACATCACGATGCCGGTTAAATTAACTTCTCATTCGGATTGGTGATTTTTCTGAGAGGCAGGCTGCGCCCGGCAGGCTGGATCAGCGGCACGTCGGTTTTGCCGTCGTCCCAGGTCGGGTCTTCGATGCTGTCAAACACCTCGCGCAGTTTCAGGCCCCAACTGTTGTGCATCATCTGAAAATAGGGGTTGTTCTCGTCAATACACACCACCTTGTCGGTCTGGAACTGGTTGGCCTCATACACCACCAGGTCCAGCGGCAGGCCCACCGACAGATTCGATTTGAGGGTGGAATCCATCGACACCAGTGCACACTTGGCGGCTTCGTGCAGCGGCGTCGTGGGCGTGATGACACGGTCGAGCACCGGCTTGCCGTATTTCGATTCACCGACCTGAAAGTAGGGTGTCTCGGGGGTGGCTTCAATAAAGTTGCCGGCTGAATACACCTGAAACAGGCGCATGCCCTCGCCCTTGATCTGGCCGCCAAAAATCAGCGACACATTGAAGTCCACCCCGGCCATTTTGAGTGATTCGGCATCACGCTCGTACACATGGCGAATGGCCGCACCCAGCACCCGTGCTGCGTCAAACATGCTTTTGGCGTTCCAGATGGTGATGGGTTCGCTGTCGGGGTGTTCCTTGAGTTGTTCCACCTGCAAGATCTCGCGCACCGACTGCGAAATGCTCAGGTTACCTGCGGAGAGCAACACCATGAAGCGGTCGTGAGGCTTCTCGTAAACAATCATCTTGCGAAAGGTGCTGATCTGGTCCAGACCGGCATTGGTGCGGGAATCGGACAGAAAAACCAGTCCGGCATTGAGTTTGATGGCGACGCAGTAGGTCATG
>JAIFMA010000092.1 GCA_020048795.1 Rhodoferax sp. | reverse complement strand
TTGAGCGGGTGTTTGAGATCAACCGCAGCTTCCGCAATGAAGGCATCAGCGTGCGCCATAACCCCGAGTTCACCATGATGGAGTTCTACGCCGCGTATTGGGACTACCAGGACCTCATGACTTTCACCGAAGCGCTGATTCGCGACGCGGCACAACGCGCCCTGGGCACGCTGCAACTCAGCTACGCGGGCAAACCCGTTGACCTGGAGCAAGCGTTTGCGCGCCTGACCATTCATGAGGCCATTTGCAAATACACCGAAGCCGGCCAGATGCTCGAGGATGGCTCGGGCCTGAAAGTAGACAGCGCGACCTGGCTGCGCTCGGTGCTGCCCAAGCTCGGGATCACCGAGGCCAAACACCACATTTCAACCCGCAGCCTGCCATCCTTGCAGGTGCTGTATTTTGAAGAAACTGTGGAAGAAAAGCTCTGGCAGCCGACCTTCATCATGGAGCACCCGACCGAGATCTCGCCGCTGGCGCGTGCCAACGACAGCCGACCCGAAGTGACCGAACGTTTTGAGCTCTACATCACCGGGCGCGAGTTTGGCAACGGTTTTAGCGAGTTGAACGATGCGCAGGAGCAAGCCGCCCGGTTCCAGGCCCAGGTGGTGGCCAAAGACGGCGGTGACGACGAGGCCATGTATTACGACGCAGACTTCATCCGTGCGCTCGAATATGGCATGCCACCCACCGGCGGCTGCGGCGTGGGGCTGGACCGCCTGATGATGCTGCTGACCGACAGCAGCAGCATCCGCGACGTGATCCTGTTCCCTGCCCTGCGCCGGGAAGTTTGAGTTGAACCGTCACTGCGAGCGCAGCGCGGCAGTCCATGCCGTTGGAAAACATGCAAGGCCAAACTTCGTTCGCGCTGGCCAAGGCCTGTCACGACGTTTACAAGCCGTTGTGGTGTGAAACCTTCGCTAGGCTACCTGCAGGGTTACCCGACCGACACCTTGGCGCAGGTCGAAAAGCTGCTGCACGAAGACCGGGTGGCCGACTGGTTGCTGAAAAAATACCCGCAAGGCCACGCCGTGCGCACCGACCGGGCGCTTTTTGATTATGTGCAACTGCTGAAAGCCGAGCACCTGCGTGGTGCCGAACCGCTGGCCAAGGTGGCCTTTGATGCCAAGCTACAGGTGGTGCAACACGCCCTGGGCACGCACACCACCATCGCGCGGGTGCAAGGCAACAAACTTAAAGCCAAACGCGAAATCCGTGTGGCTTCCTTGTTCAAAAACGTGCCGGAAGATTTTTTGAAAATGATCACCGTGCACGAGTTGGCCCACATGAAGGAGCGCCAGCACGACAAGGCCTTCTACAGCCTGTGCAACTACATGGAGCCGCGTTACCACCAGCTCGAATTTGAAGTGCGGGTCTACCTGACACACCTGGAGGCATCCGGCGCACGCTTGTGGGACGCAACGGGGAGCTGAGGCGAGGGGAGCCAGGTCTGGGATTGGCAAAAACGGGTTGACTACCGCACCGTCCTGAGTCAGTCAACATGGTGGAGCACTCAGGATATTCATCCTCTGTAAACCCCAATGGCAGGCCGCCGATGACACGGGGGTGGAGTGTGTAGCGAAATCAAGGAGGCGCCCGTTTTTCTTGACGTGTGTTCAATCTGAAGAACAGTGTCACCCTTCGCACTTGACATTGCACCCCATATCGGCACTGATCTGTCTGCTTTAGCTGGCCAGGTTGGTTTGTCCAAATCAAGCAAACTACGATCGGCCTTGTGAAAGCTCCAGAGTCTACCCAGCCCGCAATAACAAAGGCGTACTGGCCTATTTTTTTTGGTCTTCTGTCCCAGAATACGTCAGGCTACGTCTTGCAGGTTGTTCAAAAAGATGCCCGGCCGCTTGGTACAACTTGCAGCCATCTCGCGTTCCGACTGCGACTAAAGTATTTCGGTTGGGCTGTCGTGGTACGCCCAAGCTGGCTGGTTGGATCCCGTCATTTCTGGGCATCAACCTGAAAACGAACCTGTTAGACTGAGCGTTTAATTATCAACGATTGCCTTGAAACTCAAGTCAGCACCTTTCATGGTTGACCTGCAACGGTTGCAGTTGGACGATGCCCGTGCTCTGCTTGAGCACGCTTCGCAGGAGTTGCCCGTACTCGAATCCGATGCAACCGGCTACCTGCAAGCGTTGATCAACAAGTTGTGTGAGTTGTCATTAAAAGATCCTTTGACGGGGCTATCCAATCGTCGCTACTTTCAGACCGTTCTCTGTCGGGAGATTGATGTGGTCGCTCGGTCGGGTGAACCTGCCCTTTTGCTGATGCTTGACATCGACCACTTCAAAAACGTCAACGATACCTACGGCCATCCGGCGGGCGATGCAGTGCTACAGGCTGTGGCCAAAACCCTGGCAAGCTGCGTGCGACCCATGGACACGGTGGCCAGGTTTGGCGGCGAAGAATTTGTCATCATCTTGCCAAGTTGCCAGGGTCCCTTCGGCTATCAGGTGGCAGAGCGAATCCGCGCGTCGATCAATGCCATGAACATGACCGTGGCACCGGGAACCACCATTCGGGTCACCATCAGCATCGGCGGAGCTTTCGCACCACGCTGGGTGCGCTCTACGCCCGAACTCTGGCTTGACCGGGCAGACATTGAACTCTACCGTGCAAAAACAGAAGGACGTAATCGGGTGTGTATCGAAGCACAACCAATTCTGGCCGTCAGTGCCGAAGAAAAGAATCTTCTGTTTGGTCCGCTTTCCCTTGGCGAGCCGGCCTGGATTGAAAGTCGTGGCAACGATGGTTCTGTCGGTCAACAGGCAGTGCAATGAACAAAGTGAACTGAAATGAGCGACGTAAGCATTCCATCCACCGAAACCGTAGAGCGCAGCCCGGTGCCCCTAAAACCGTTGGGCAAGGTCTTGGCCGTCACCAGTGGCAAGGGCGGTGTCGGCAAGACGTTTGTCTCGGCAAACCTGGCCGCCGCCTTGGCCAAGCGTGGACAGAAAGTGCTGGTTCTGGATGCCGACTTGGGTCTGGCCAACCTGGATGTCGTGCTCAATCTGTACCCGAAGATCACCTTGCATGATGTGTTTACCGGAAAAGCCAAGCTCGAAGAAGCGATAGTGCGGGCACCGGGTGGTTTTTCGGTGCTGCTGGCTGGGTCAGGCATGGTCGAGTATTCCCGCCTGACACCCAATGTACGGGAGGATTTTTTACACATCATTTCGGGATTGCTACCACATTACGACATGGTGCTACTCGACACCGGTGCCGGCATTTCAGATGTGGTCCTTTTTGCCGTGTCGCTGGCCTCCGAAGTGCTGGTGGTGGCAACACCCGAGCCTACTTCACTGACCGATGCCTACGCCACGATCAAGGTGCTGGTGGGTGAACAACAGCGCCGGATCATCCGCATGGTGGTTAATCAGACCGCCCGCATGGGCGACGGTCGCGCCATTACGACCCAATTGCAGCAGGTACTGGACCGGTTTGTGGTAGCCAAGCCCGGAGAAAAAGTGCGACTAATCCATATGGGCGACATCCCGGCCGACCCCTCAGTTCGCCAAGCGGTGATGCGACGTCAATTGCTGATTCAGTCGATGCCAGGCTGTCCCGCAGCGCTGGCGATCTCGCAACTGGCCGGCAAGCTGGAAGATGCCCTGATCACCAAACCGGGTTCATGACGTGCCCTGACCGGTGGATCGTCAGACTGCAGCACTCCGTGCAGTCACAATCCCGCCGGTGCCACTGTTAATCCAACGCACCGACCCCGCAAGACGGCCGCTTAAGACAAATAGGCAAGCGCCAAAAGGGTGGATCACCAGGCCTTCGCTGACCAGCCCCAAGTCATCATGCGCGGCCAATGATCGAGGCGGTGGCCATGAGTTCTTCAAGCAGCGCCAGTGACACCCGACCCGACACCGAGTACGGATCAAGTTCGGGTTTTTCGGCATATTTCAGCAGAATCGACGCATTGACGCGCGTCATATTGACTTCGCCCATGGTCCAACCGCCAAACTCACGTTCGGAAATCTCCTGGTAATGCAGCAGAACCACGTCTTTATGGCGTGAATCGCGCAAAATGTGCCCATAAAGCTCGTTGACCGCCATGCGTCCCCCTTCGAGGGCCTGCAAAAAAATTCCTCCGCCGTAACACAGTACCCCGGTCACGCCACTACCGGGGTTGTGCGCACGCGACTGGTGCAGAATGGATTCAATGGCATCAGGACTGGTATCCACAGCGCGACTGGTATAAACCAAACGTACCAACATGATTAGTCTCTCCGGGGAATTAGCGACAGGAACTCACGACGCAAGTTGGCATCTTTAAGGAAACTGCCTCGCATGACCGAGTTGATCATCTTGCTATCGACATCCTTGACACCACGCCAACCCATGCAGAAGTGGCTGGCTTCCATGACGATCGCCAAACCATCGGGCTGGGTCTTCTGCTGAATCAGGTCCGCCAGTTGCACCACGGCTTCTTCCTGAATCTGCGGCCGGCCCATCACCCATTCAGCCAGCCGCGCGTACTTGGACAAACCGATCACATTGGTATGCTCGTTGGGCAGCACGCCAATCCAGACCTTGCCCATGATGGGGCAAAAGTGGTGACTGCAAGCGCTGCGCACCGTGATCGGGCCAACGATCATCAGTTCATTCAAATGCTCGGCATTCGGAAACTCGGTGATGGAAGGCGCTGCAACGTAACGCCCATGGAATACCTCCTTGATGTACATCTTGGCAACCCGCCGGGCAGTTTCATCTGTGTTGTGGTCATTTTCTGTGTCGATCACCAGGCTGCTGAGAACGCCCTTCATCTTGCTTTCAACTTCATCAAGCAGCAGTTCAAGCTCCCCCGGATCAATGAACTCGGCAATATTGTCATTGGCATTGAAGCGCTTGCGCGCCGCCTTGATACGCTCGCGTATCCTGACTGACACAGGCGTGCCTTCGTCTTGGTCAACTGGGTTCATGGTGTACGTTCGGGTAAATCGTCAAAGCGACATCGTACCAGCGTTTTGAAATAAGGGTTATTAGTCGTCAGACCTTATGGACAAAGCCTATGAAGCTATAATATCAATAGCGCTTTCCATTCACAAAGAGCAATAGGCGCATCAACAGCAAGGCTGCATGATCAAGCAGTTTTTGCCACAGTGGCCGCTGACTGTGCTGTTGCCAGTCCAGACGGCGGGCGCTGCTGGCCATCGCCTGCTCAAGTTCCTGGCGCAAAACCTGTGCAAACGTGGCATCTTCAATCACCACGTTGGCCTCGCGCGCCAACAACAAGCTCAAGGGATCCATGTTGGACGAACCCACGGTGGCCCAGTGGCCATCGACCACTGCAACCTTGGCGTGCAGAAAACTCGTGTTGTATTCGTAGATCTCAATACCAGAGGCCAGCAGCATGCCGTAAAGCGCCCGGGTGGCATGGTACTGCATGAAATACTCATAGCGCCCCTGTAGCAGCAAGCGTACCCGCACCCCACGTTGTGCGGCATGCATCAGGCTTTTGCGGATCTTGCGACCCGGCAAAAAGTAGGCATTGGCCAAAACAATCTCGTGGCGGGCGGCACCCAGGGCCAAACGATAGGCGCGCTCGATCCGGGTTCGATGAAGCAGGTTGTCGCGCAGCACCAACACGGCCCTGGCACCGCCACCATTCTGGGTCACCCCGTCCACCGGATGCCTCTGCTGAAGTGACTGCTGCAAAGCCTGCCAGGTACCCCCAAAATCCACCTGCCGCGCACTTTGCGCCGCCTGTATTCGCCACCAGAATTGCGCCATCGCTGCATGAACTTCCTGCACCAAGGAACCCGTCACCCGCACGGCAAAGTCAAAACGCGGGGCATCGAGTGCCCCATGGTTTGGATCCAGCCAGTCATCGAGGACATTGATGCCACCACAAAACGCCACCGACCCGTCCACCACACACAGCTTGCGATGCAAACGCCGCCAACGACTCGACACCAGCAAGCCCAGGCGACCCAGTGGCGCGTAAATGCGCCACTGCACGCCTGCCGCGCCCAGCCTGTGTGGCCAGGGCGCAGGCAAGACCGGCGTGCCCACACCATCCATCACCAACGCCACTGTGACTCCGCGCCTGGCGGCACGCATCAGCGCCTGTGCAACGGCCTCGGCAGAGCCCTGCAAGTTGAAAATATAGGTCTCCAGCCTGACCTCATAAACGCTGGCATCGATGGCGGCAATCAGGGCAGCAAAAAATTCTTGTGCCCCGCGCAACAACTCAAGTTGGTGATCTGCCTTGATGTCCGCCATGGCTGCTCATCAATCGGCAAACCCGAACTCGGCCATCAGCGGCAGATGGTCTGACATGCGCCACCAGGCCCGGCCACTGGGCACCGACATGCTGACAGCCTGCAAACCGCGGGCGAATACATGATCCAGTTGCGCCAACGGCAAGCGCGACGGGAAAGTAGGCTGAGCCAGACCTCGCCAGTCATACAGGCCGGCCTCGGCAAAGCTCTCCCGGACCAATCGACTCCAATCATTAAAATCACCCGCCACCAGCAAGGGTGCATCGGGCGGGACTTCCCGCAGAACAAAACGCTTGAGCTGCGCCAGTTGACGCACCCGACTGGCCCGGATCAATCCCAAATGCACCACCAGCACATGCACACTGCGACCCTGCACGTTCAATTCGACATGCAACAAGCCACGCTGCTCCAGACGGTGATCCGACATATCCTCATGTTGGTGTGCCAGCACCGGCCAGCGAGACAGCAGGGCATTGCCATGCTCACCATGACGGGTGACCGCATTGGTACGATAAACGGCGGTGTACCCTGGCGGTGCCAAAAATTCGGCCTGCCCCTCGTTTGGCCACTGCGCAAAGTGCCGTTCTTCGCGCCGATTGATTTGACGTACCTCCTGAAGGCACACGACATCGGCATCCAGCGATGCCACTGCCAGCGCCAGGTTATGAATCTCAAGCCGTCGTGCCGGCCCCACGCCCTGAACACCTTTGTGAATGTTGTAAGTGACTACCCGGATGACGTTCATGCCATTCCTGACCAATTGGCAAATCTGGGAAGCATCAAACAGGCCTCGGCATTGGACGGCGAGAAACAGGCATCAGCCGCCTGCCGGTACGGTAGCCACCGGTAGGCCGTGTGTTCACGCGGACTCAGGCACACGGGCGTACCATCAGGCACCTGCAAACCAAACAGATGTTCCGTGTTGTGCAGCACGCCGGGGGCATACCTGTGCCGCCAGCGCGGATAAATTTCGTAGATATTCTCCAGATACCAATCCTGCAGTTGCCGGGCCAGGGGCAACCCACTCCGGCAATCAATGCCGGTTTCCTCCAGCACCTCGCGCCGGGCAGTTTGGTCAAAGGTCTCGTCCAGGCGATCTTTGCTGCCTGTCACAGATTGCCAGTAATCCTGTGCATCTGCACGCTTGATCAGCAACACATCCAGCGCCGGGGTGTAAATCACCACCAGCACCGACTGGGCGATCTTGAATGTACCAGCAGGGTCTGGCACCAGAGTCCGGAGTTCCCTTGGATGAGCCATCCAGGATGAACCGCTACCGACTCAACCAGCTTTCACCAAGTCGGTTTTGCGCAGACGAATGTGCAACTCGCGCAACTGCTTTTCATCCACCGGCGAGGGTGCCTGCGTCAGCAGGCACTGCGCACGCTGCGTTTTCGGGAAGGCAATCACATCACGGATGGACTCGGCACCAGTCATCATGGTCACGATGCGGTCCAGGCCAAAGGCCAGCCCTCCGTGCGGGGGGGCACCGTATTGCAGCGCATCAAGCAGAAAACCAAACTTCTGCTGCGCCTCTTCGGGTGTGATCTTGAGCGCATCAAAAACCTTTTGCTGCACGTCAGCGCGGTGGATGCGCACTGATCCGCCACCCATCTCCCAGCCGTTAAGCACCATGTCGTAGCCCTTGGAAATGCACTTCTCGGGCGCGGTGACCATCCAGTCTTCATGGCCGTCCTTGGGTGCGGTGAACGGATGATGCACGGCGCTATAACGCTGCGACTCTTCGTCATACTCGAACATCGGAAAGTCCACCACCCACAATGGTGCCCAGCGGTCTTCAAAGAGGCCGTTCTTCTTGCCAAAATCGCTGTGACCCACCTTGGCACGGAGCGCACCCATCGCATCATTGACAATTTTTTCCTTGTCGGCACCAAAAAACAGCAAATCGCCGTCCTGAGCGCCAGTCCGTTTGAGCACTTCAGCGACAGCACGGTCGTGCAGATTTTTGACAATCGGGCTCTGCAGGCCATCGCGTCCCTTGGCCAAATCATTGACCTTGATCCAGGCCAATCCTTTGGCACCGTAAATTTTCACGAATTCACCATAATTGTCGATCTCTCCGCGCGACAACCCGGCACCTTCGCGTGCCCCTCCTGGCACACGCAGCGCCACCACGCGCCCACCCTTCATGTTGGCCGCACCAGAGAACACCTTGAAATCGACATCACCCATGACATCGGTCAGTTCGGTAAATTCAAGCTTGACACGCAGATCAGGTTTGTCCGAACCATAACGCAGCGCCGCCTCCTGATAGGTCATGACCGGAAACTCGCCCAAATCGACGTTGATGGTGCTCTTGAACACCGTTTTGATCATTTGCTGGAACAGGTCACGAATGTCCTGCTCTTCCATAAAAGAAGTTTCGATATCGATCTGCGTGAACTCAGGCTGGCGGTCGGCGCGCAGGTCTTCGTCGCGAAAACACTTGGTGATCTGGTAATAACGGTCAAAGCCGGCCACCATCAGCAACTGCTTGAACAACTGCGGGCTTTGCGGTAATGCGAAAAACATGCCATCGTGGACGCGGCTTGGCACCAGGTAGTCGCGAGCGCCCTCGGGCGTACTCTTGGTCAGCATCGGGGTTTCAATGTCAACAAAACCATTGGCATCAAGGAACTTGCGCACCTCCATGGCCACGCGGTAACGCAGCATCAGGTTGTTCTGCATGTAGGGGCGGCGCAAATCGAGTACCCGATGCGTCAGGCGCGTCGTCTCTGACAGGTTTTCCTCGTCCAACTGGAACGGCGGTGTCACCGACGGGTTGAGCACCTTGAGTTCGTGGCATAACACCTCGATCTTGCCGCTTTTCAGGTTGTCATTGACGGTCCCATCGGGCCGTGCGCGCACCAGACCCTTGACCTGAATGCAAAACTCGTTGCGCAAATCTTCTGCTTCCTTGAACATCTCAGCGCGGTCTGGGTCACAAACCACCTGAACATATCCTTCGCGGTCACGCACATCGACAAATATGACACCACCATGGTCACGGCGGCGGTTGACCCATCCACACAAGCTGACGTGTTGGCCCAGCAGGGCTTCGGTCACCAGACCGCAATAATGAGAACGCATGGCCATAAAAAAATGCTTTCAGTAGCTGCCACGCGAGGCGGCAGGGTTGTCAATAAATCATCGCCTGGAGGCCACTACTGCGGCCGCAGTCGGTGCCACAGAGCCCATTGAAATGACGTAAGTCAAGGCTTCATCCACACTCATCCTCAGCTCAATCACATCCGCGCGCGGCAACATCAGGAAAAAGCCACTGGTAGGGTTAGGTGTCGTCGGCACATAAACGCTGACAAAGTCATCGCCCAAATGTCGCGCCACTTCACCCCCAGGTGAACCCGTCTGAAACGCGATGGTCCAGCAACCAGCACGCGGATACTGCACCAGCAAAGCGGTCCGAAAAGCATTGCCATTGCTGGAAAACAGGGTGTCAGAAACTTTTTTGACACTGTTGTAAATCGACTTGAAGACAGGAATTTTGGCCAGCAAACGGTGCCAATGATTGAGCCACCAGCGCCCTGCCACATTGGAAACCAGAGCCCCCGTCAGCAACAAGCCACCAAACACCAACACCACGCCCAGGCCAGGGATGTGTTTGAACTGTTCCCAGAAACGCGAGACCGGCTCCGGCGAAACCGCCTGCAAAGCCGTCAGCAAGCCAATAAAAATACCGTCGAGCAAACCCATCAGCCACAGCAACACCCAGATGGTGATGGCCAGGGGCAACCAGACCAACAGGCCTGTCAACAAGTATTTTTTAAGCGGCACGTTGACTTACTTTCAAGCTTCAGCCATGACAGGCACAACCACCTGCGCAACCGGCCGCCGCAGCGGGCGCCGCCTCAGGCTTGGTGGACGGCGAATCCGGCGCGCTTGTCGCCGCCGTGGCAAGGTCTGCGCCAGCCGGTTCGGCCACAGCCGCGCCGGCATTGCCACCCTTGAAATCGGTGGCATACCAGCCCGAGCCTTTGAGCTGGAAACCCGCAGATGTCAGTTGCTTGGCAAACGACGACTTACCGCAGGAAGGACACTCGGTCAACAGCGGATCCGAAAGTTTTTGCAATACGTCCCGAGAAAACCCGCAGGAGTCGCATTTGTAGGCGTAAATTGGCATGGTAGTCAGATCCAGGAATGTGTCGCAAAACCGGTGATTATAAAGTCGCGCCCATCATCCGCGCGACCCGGACTTTTCCCCGTTAAAAAAGTCGCACCCGCACCATGAACTGCATCACGATCAGACCCAACACGAACCCCAACCCACCATAAACAATGGCCGAGAGCAGTCGATTGGTTTTCTTCTGCTCCATCAGCAAGGCATGCACCTCGGTGTCACGACCGCGCGAATTGTTTTGCAGGAAATCAAACAGCAGCCGTGGCAATTCCGGCAGCAGCTTGGCGTATCGCGGCCCTTCGTTGCGCAACTCATCGAGCAACTTCTTGGGACCAATCTGGTTCATCATCCACTTTTCAAGAAACGGCTTGGCGGTGTGCCACAAGTCAAGATCCGGATCAAGTTGCCGCCCCAGGCCTTCGATGTTGAGCAGGGTTTTTTGCAGCAGCACCAATTGCGGCTGGATTTCGACATGAAAGCGCCGCGAGGTCTGAAACAAACGCATCAGCACCATGCCCAGCGAAAGTTCTTTCAAGGGCCGGTCAAAATAGGGCTCGCACACTGTGCGTACCGCAGATTCAAGCTCATCGACCCGGGTCGATGACGGCACCCAGCCCGATTCAATGTGCAACTCAGCCACACGTTTGTAATCGCGCCGGAAAAATGCCGTGAAGTTTTGCGCCAGATATTCCTTGTCGATCTCGGTCAGGGTTCCCACAATACCGAAATCGAGGGAAATATAGCGACCAAAAGTGGCAGGATCAATGCTCACCTGAATGTTGCCCGGGTGCATGTCAGCATGGAAAAAGCCGTCGCGAAACACCTGGGTAAAGAAAATCGTCACACCGTCTCTTGCCAGTTTGGGAATATCGACACCGGCAGCGCGCAGGCGATCAACCTGGTTGATGGGAACCCCCTTCATGCGCTCCATCACCATCACGTCGGGCATGCAATAGTCCCAATACATTTCCGGAATCAGCACCATATTCAGGTCGGCCATATTGCGGCGCAGTTGTGCCGCGCTCGATGCCTCTCGCACCAAATCGAGTTCGTCGTGCAGATATTTGTCAAACTCTGCCACTACCTCGCGAGGCTTGAGGCGTTTGCCATCGTCTGACAGACTCTCAACCCAGCCTGCCATCATGCGCAGCAGGTCCATATCTTTGTCAATGACTTCGAGCATGCCCGGACGCAGAACCTTCACCGCCACATCCCGATGCTGTCCGCCGCGCTCTTTCAGCACAGCAAAATGAACCTGCGCAATTGAAGCACTAGCCACGGGCTGGCGCTCGAACGACACAAAGATATCGTCGACCTTTTTCTTGAAGGCTTTTTCGATGATGGCAATGGCAACTTCGCTCGGGAAAGGCGGCACCCGGTCTTGCAACAAGGCCAGTTCGTCGGCGATGTCCAGCGGCAACAAATCACGCCGCGTCGATAACACCTGGCCAAACTTGACAAAAATTGGCCCCAGACTTTCCAGTGCCTGACGGATGCGTTGACCGCGAGGGGCATCAAGCTTGCGTCCCACGGATATCACCCGGGCGACCTGCAACAGCCAAGGTTTTTTGAAACTCGTCAGAACCAGTTCATCAAGCCCGTAGCGCAGCATCACCCAGACGATGAAAACCCCGCGAAAAAGACGCCTCATGGGGTCGATTTGCCAGGAATGAAACTGGTCGCCCTGGTCAGAAACTGGCGCAGACCGGCTGCCAGACCCTGCGCCATCTGGCTCAGGGTCCGTGCCGGTACATCACCCACGATGCGAGCCAGATCTTCTTCCATGTCCCAACGCACATGTTCGGTCAGCCAATTGACCTCGGCGGCGAGTTGAACATCACCTTCGATCCGGACCGCAGGTTTGTCACCGCGCAAAGCCATTTGCGCCAAGGCAAGCGGCGACTCATCGGTGACGGTCAGCACCAGATCGGTCGCCGCCTCGGCATCCGCAAGATCAAGCAGCCCGGCCGGGGTAGCCACCAATTTGAAACTGAATGAGCGCCATTGGACCAGCATGACCCGGCCTTTTTGCCGTGCCAAACGGGTTGTGGCCTCGCTTTCCTGCATCAGCACATGATTCAGCATCAGGACCATCCGCCGCTGCGCCTCGTGAACCGCCCAGGTGGGTGGCTGCAAGTTGGGGCGTGGAAGCTTCTGGAGGAAACCCTCCAACCATGAAAAAGGGGACTGTGTTGCCATAGTCCCCGATTATTCACTGAAATGGCAGAGCTTTTCTTACTGCAGGGCTTGCACCCCGGCAACCAACCAGCCACTGCGCCCATTCTTGGGTTTGATCATGTTCCAAACCTCGCGGAACGGACTCGGGCCCGCTGAAGGCTCCTCGCGGATCATGCCTGAGAACTCAACACTGGCCAAGTGATCGTCGCCCAGGTCCTCGATACCCAGCAGATGCGCCTCGATCATCACCACATCGGTCATATTGATCGGGCCACCGGTGTGGGCTTCGCGATCAGCCAGTTGTGCCTGGATTTCCTTGAGCATGGTGTCGGTCATCATCACCCTCAGCGCGGCAATATCAGCCTTGTCCCAGGCAGCTTGCAGCGACACAAAATTGGCCTTGGCGGATTTGAGGAAGCCTTCGGTATCAAAACCAGCCGGAATACCCCAGGTTTGCGCACCCGCCAGTCCAGAGCCAATCATCGATCCGCCCGTGACACCGGTAGCCGGGTTGACGCTATCGAACGCGGCAGTGTTGCGCTCCCAGGGGCGGGCCGATGCATCGTTGCCCACGTTTTCCGGGCGATAACTCGCAGGCATCGCAGGCTGAGCCCCTGCGCCAGCGCCCTGAAACGCAAAGGGCGCACCAGACCGGGCCGCGCTGGCTGACTTGCGCGAACGCATGAACCAACCCACGCCCATCATGATCACCAGGGCCAGCAGCGCAAACATCATGAACTGCCCCATCGCCTCACCCAGACCCAAGGAGCTGGCCAGCCAGGCCAAGCCCAGGCCAGCGGCCAATCCGCCGAGCATGGCTCCCCAAGGTTTTTTGGGCGCTAGCGCAGCAGCCGGGCTGGCTGCAGGATTGTTCGTCGCCGCATTCGCAGCACCCTGTTGGGGTGCAGCAGGCGCTGGTGCCGCCTGGCGCTGCGTCACATTGCCGGACTGTTGTCCAAAGGACTTGCCACTGCCAAAACGCTTGGCTGCATCAGCCTGTCCGGCAAACAGTGCCAGACTCATCGTTACCACCCAAAGCCATCTTTTCATATCGTCTCCAAAAAATAGGTCATCCGCCCATCAAACCACAAATTCAAATCAGCATTTGATACCAACGTGCAAGGCTACCAGACCACCGCTCAGATTGTGGTAATCGACGTGGCCAAAGCCATTAGCTTTCATCAGGCTTTTTAGCTCCTCCTGGCCCGGGTGCATGCGGATCGACTCCGCCAGATACTGGTAGCTTGATGCGTCCCCGGCCACCAGTTGGCCCAGCCGTGGCAGCACCTTGAACGAATACCAGTCATAGACCTTTTCCAGCGGTTTGGCGACTTTTGAAAACTCCAGCACCAGCAACCTGCCGCCGGGTTTCAACACCCGGTTCATCTCGGCCAGCGCCACATCCTTGTGCGTCATGTTGCGCAGACCAAAAGCCACACTGACCAGATTGAACTGAATATCCGGAAACGGCAACTTTTCGGCATCGCACACCAGCGTCGGCAGCACCACACCCGCGTCAACCAGTCGGTCACGCCCGGTGCGTAGCATGGCCTCATTGATATCGGTATGCACCACCTGACCACGCCTACCAACTTTTTTGGCAAATGCCATCGCCAGATCACCGGTACCACCTGCGATGTCAAGCACCAGATCACCCTCGTGCAAATCGGCCACGGCCACTGTGTAGGCTTTCCAAAGTCGGTGCAGACCGATCGACATCAGGTCGTTCATCAAATCGTATTTGGGCGCCACCGAGTCAAACACGCTCTTGACGTGTCTGGCTTTTTCGCTCTCATCGACGTTTGTGTAGCCGAAATGCGTACTGCTCATGGTCTTGCGGGTCAGTGGGTGGCGCAACTGCCGCCGGCTTTGGCGGGCATGGGCGCGTCGCGATCAACGCCGGCGGCCTTGAGCTGGGCCTCATAGTCAGCCAACAGTTTTTCTTGCTGCGAGCCCAAAAAGTACAGGTAGTCCCAGGTGAAGATACCGGTGTTGTGACCGTCTGAAAAAGTCGGCTGCACGGCGTAGTTGCCCACAGGTTCGATCGCCGTCACCTCCACGTCACGCTTGCCGGTTTGTACGGTTTCCTGCCCGGGGCCATGCCCCTGCACTTCCGCCGAGGGCGAACACACCCGCATCAGCTCAAACGGAATGCGAAACGCGGTGCCATCAGAAAAACTGACCTCCAGCACACGCGAGTGGCTGTGAACGGTGATGTCCTGGGGTACTGCCGCCCCAAGCTGTGAATCTGCCATGGTCAATCTCCTGTTTTGAAATCCATCAATCAATTATTCTTCAACCTGCGGTCAAACCAGCACCCGCTCGATGCCGCCGTCATTGGCCAGTTTCACGTATTCAGGCATCCACT
Organism: Rhodoferax sp.; assembly: GCA_020048795.1. Lineage (GTDB taxonomy): Bacteria > Pseudomonadota > Gammaproteobacteria > Burkholderiales > Burkholderiaceae_C > Rhodoferax. Next base: position 3,267 of record JAIFMA010000092.1, on the reverse strand, counting down.
GCGCGCCCAGCATCTGATTGGCCATTTCAACCACAATGTAATCGGCTTGCAACAACCCGTTTTGCAGGTCGTCGCCGTAACGGTTCAAGCCCTGCAGGCAGGCCGGACAAGAGGTCAGGATGCGGACGTTTTCCCTGGCACCGAGTGCTCCGCTGGCACGCAATTCGGCCTCACCTTTGAGGATTTCTTCTTCCTTGCGAAAACGCACCTGGGTCGAGATGTCAGGCCGGTTCAGTGCCAGCGTGCCGGATTCACCACAGCAGCGGTCCGACTGGATCACCTGTGGTCCCAGCAAGGCCTTGACCGTCTTCAGGGGCTCTTGCAGTTTCATCGGGCTGTGGCACGGATCATGGAACAAAAAGGCACCAGCGTTGGCCAGCGTGATGCCTTTCTCCAGCAGATATTCATGGATGTCAATGATGCGACAACCGGGAAAAATGTCCTCAAACTTGTAGCCCTGCAACTGGTCATAACAGGTGCCGCAGCTCACCACCACGGTTTTGATGTCCAGATAGTTCAGCGTGTTGGCCACCCGGTGGAACAACACCCGGTTATCGGTGATGATCTTTTCAGCCTTGTCAAAGTCGCCACCGCCGCGCTGCGGGTAGCCGCAGCATAAATAGCCCGGCGGCAGCACGGTCTGCACCCCGGCGTGCCACAACATCGCCTGGGTGGCCAGGCCAACCTGGCTGAACAGTCGCTCGGAGCCGCAACCCGGAAAATAAAACACCGCCTCGGTTTCCGCGGTGGTGGTTTGGGGGTTGCGGATGATCGGTACGTAGTCTTTGTCTTCAATGTCCAGCAAGGCCCGGGCGGTGCGCTTGGGCAAACCACCGGGCAGCTTTTTGTTGATGAAGTGGATCACCTGCTCTTTGATAGGCGCCGTGCCCAAGGTAGCCGGGGGTGCCTTGGTCTGCTTGCGTGCCACCACGCTGAGCAGGTCAGCCGCCAGTCGCTGGGCGCGGATGGCCACGTTGACCATGACCGAGCGCGCCAGCTTGATGGTCTCGGGGTTGGTGGCGTTGAGCATGAACATGGCGGCGCTACCTGCCGGACGAAAGCTCTTTTTGCCCATTTTGCGCAGCAGGTTGCGCATGGCCATCGACACATCGCCAAAATCGATATTCACCGGACACGGCGACAGGCACTTGTGGCACACCGTGCAATGGTCGGCCACGTCTTCAAACTCCTGCCAGTGTTTGATGCTGACGCCGCGGCGGGTTTGCTCCTCGTACAAAAAGGCCTCCACCAGCAGCGAGGTTGCCAGAATCTTGTTGCGTGGGCTGTACAGCAAATTGGCACGTGGCACATGGGTCGAACACACCGGTTTGCACTTGCCACAACGTAGGCAGTCCTTGACGCTGTCGGCAATGGCACCAATGTCGCTCTGCTGCATGATGAGCGACTCATGGCCCATCAGACCAAAACTGGGGGTGTAAGCATTGGTCAAATCAGATTTAAGTGCCGAATCGGCCTCTAGCCCTTTTAATACCTGCGCTGACAGCTCTGTATTTCGTAGCAACTTGCCTTTGTTGAAACGCCCTTCCGGGTCAATCCTGGCTTTGTAATCCGTAAAAGGCTGCAACTCGGCGTCGCTCAAAAACTCAAGCTTGGTGATACCAATACCGTGTTCGCCCGAGATCACACCGCCCAAGCTGCGCGCCAGCACCATGATGCGCTTGACCGCACCATGGGCGGCCTGCAGCATCTCGTAGTCATCGCTGTTGACCGGAATATTGGTGTGCACGTTGCCGTCACCGGCGTGCATGTGCAAGGCCACCCAGACCCGGCCTTTAAGCACGCGCTGATGGATCGCTGAGCACTCCTTCAAGATCGGCTCAAAAGCCGCACCGCTGAAAATCTGTTGCAACGGCTGGCGAATCTGTGTCTTCCAGCTAGCCCGCAAGCTGTGGTCCTGCAACTGGCCAAAGAGGGGTGCCACATCACGCAGCCACAGCGCCCACAGCCTGCGCACTTGATCCAGCAGCGCCAGCGCCTGCGCCACCCGGTCTTCCAGCAATTCGGCCGCTGAAATCTCGCCGGCATCGTCCTGGCGGCCCAGCGGCAGTTTGCCCTGCCTGAAGAAATTTGATAGCGCATCACACAATGCCAGCTTGTTGTGCAGGCTTAATTCGATGTTGATGCGCTCAATGCCATCGGTGTACTCGGCCATGCGCGGCAGCGGAATCACCACGTCTTCATTGATCTTGAAAGCGTTGGTGTGTTTGCTGATGGCCGCTGTGCGCTTGCGGTCGAGCCAGAACTTTTTGCGCGCCTCCGGGCTGATGGCCACAAAACCTTCGCCATGGCGCGAGTTGGCGATACGCACCACCTCACTGGTGACCCGTGCCACGGCATCGGCATCGTCGCCTGAAATATCGCCAAACAGCACCATTTTGGGTACCGTGATGCTGGACCCCGGTTGCGCCTGGGTGCCCCGCTTGGATTTGGTGGCGTAGCCCACCGCCCGCAGGTAGCGGTCATCCAGATGCTCCAGACCAGCCAGCAGCACACCAGAGCGCTTTTGCTCGGCGAACATGAAATTCTTGATCTCGACAATCGACGGCACCGCATCTTTGGCATTGCCAAAAAACTCCAGGCACACCGTGCGGGTGTGTTGGGGCATGCGGTGCACCACCCAGCGCGCGCTGGTGATCAGGCCGTCACAGCCTTCTTTTTGAATGCCCGGCAAGCCGCTCAAGAACTTGTCGGTGACGTCCTTGCCCAGGCCTTCTTTACGAAAAGACTTGCCCAAAATATCCAGACGCTCAGTGCGAATCGGGGTTTTGCCGTCGGCCTTGAAATACTGCAGCTCAAAGCTGGCCACCTCCACATCATGGATCTTGCCCATGTTGTGGTTGAGGCGGGTCACCTCCAGCCACTGTGCCTGCGGTGTCACCATGCGCCAGCTCGCCAGGTTGTCCAGCGCGGTGCCCCACAACACGGCTTTTTTTCCGCCGGCGTTCATGGCGATGTTGCCGCCGATGCATGAGGCCTCGGACGAGGTTGGGTCCACGGCAAACACAAAACCGGCGCGCTCGGCCGCATGGGCCACACGGTTCGTTACCACCCCGGCTTCGGACCAGACCGTGCCCACCTCATGATCCAGGCCGGGCAGCTTGCGCATTTCGACCTCAGACATGGCCTCCAGTTTTTCGGTGTTGATCACGACACTCTTCCAGGTCAGCGGAATCGCACCACCGGTGTAACCAGTGCCGCCACCGCGCGGAATGATCGTCAAGCCCAGCTCGATACAGCCCTTGACCA
>JAIFMA010000177.1 GCA_020048795.1 Rhodoferax sp. | reverse complement strand
ACCGGTGGCCAGGCCAAACAGGTCTGGGTGTTGCAGGATGGCTCGGCCATGGCGGTGAAGGTCACACCCGGCATCAGCGATGGCCGCATGACCGAGATCACCGAGGGCGACCTGAAAGAAGGCATGCAGGTCATCACCGACCAGCGCAGCACCGCTGCGGCCACCAAACCATGAAAGCCATGAGCGCGGTGCCACTGATCACGCTCAAGGGCGTGACCAAAATGTATGGTCAGGGTGCCACGGCGCTGGTCGCCATCATGGGCCCCAGCGGCTCGGGTAAATCGACTGCCATGAACACGCTGGGCTGCCTTGACACACCGACCACCGGCGAGTACATCTTTAACGGTGTGCATGTGGAGACGCTCAGCCGCGACCAGCGCGCCCTGTTGCGCCGGCGTTACCTGGGTTTTGTATTTCAGGGCTTTAACCTGCTGGCGCGCACGTCGGCGCAAGAAAACGTCGAGCTGCCGCTGTTGTACCGGGGTGAGCCTGCCAGGCAGCGCCACGCCGCCGCCAAAAAAGCCCTGGCCTCGGTGGGTCTGGCAGGTTGGGAACACCACACCCCGGCCGAGTTGTCGGGCGGCCAGCAACAGCGCGTGGCGATTGCCCGCGCCATCGTGACCGAACCCGCCGTGCTGCTGGCCGACGAGCCCACCGGCAATCTGGACACCCAGCGCAGCCTGGAGATCATGAATCTGTTGTGGAAGCTCAATGTTGACCATGGCATCACCGTGCTGATGGTGACCCATGAAAGCGACATGGCAGCTTATGCCAAGCGCATCGTGCGTTTTGTCGATGGGGTGGTGGCCAGCGATGCGCGCAATCCGCACCCGGCGGGTCTGACCACCGCAGTGGCACCCTGAATTTTATGAATAAAGAGCCTCTAGCCCCCGTCCCATATACACGACCAGCTCTATTTTTTATAGCTCGCAAGTGTGTTGTTTTTTGCAAGGAGACCGCCTGATGTTGCTGAGCACCCTGCTGCTGGCGCTGCGCTCGATCCGGCGCAACCTGCTGCGCTCTTTTCTGACCATCCTGGGCATCGTGATTGGTGTCAGTGCCGTCATCACGATGGTCACCGTGGGCAATGGTGCCACCATCGCCGTGCAAAACCAGATCGCCGGCCTGGGCACCAACCTGCTGCAGATTCGCCCTGGTCAACGCATGGGTGGCCCAGGCGGTGCAGCCGGTGCCCCGCCGTTCAAAGAGGCCGATGCCCTGGCCATCACCAGCCAGATCGGCAGCCTGCTGGCGGTGGCCCCAGAGGCCCGCAGCGGCGCAACAATCGTGGCCGATGGCCGCAACTGGACCAGCAGCGTGATCGGCAGCACCAACAACTGGCTGATCACCGGCAACTGGAAAATAGCCGATGGACGCGAATTTACCGATGATGAACAGCGCGGTGGTGCCGCTGTCTGCCTGATTGGCGAAACCGTGCGCCGCGAGCTGTTTGGCACGCGCTCAGCGCTGGGTGCCTCCATTCGCGTCAAGCAGATTGCCTGCGACGTGATCGGTGTGCTGGGCCCCAAGGGCCAGGGTGCCTTTGGCAATGATCAGGACGATATTGTGTTGACCCCATTGCACACGCTGCAACGCCGCATCACCGGCAACACCCGTGTCAACACCCTGATGGTGTCGATGCAGGACGGCAGCGACCCCGAGCGCGTCAAGGCGGCGCTGACCGAGCTGCTGCGTGAGCGCCGCAAACTGGCCGACGGCGAGGACGACAACTTCAATGTGCTCGACACCAAACAACTGGGCGAGACTTTTGCCAGCACCACCAAGGTGATGACCATGCTGCTGGGTGCCGTGGCCGCCGTGAGCCTGCTGGTGGGAGGCATCGGCATCATGAACATCATGCTGGTCAGCGTGACCGAGCGCACCCGCGAGATTGGGCTAAGGCTGGCCATTGGCGCGCTGGAGCGCGAGGTGCTGATGCAGTTTCTGATTGAGGCCGTGGTGCTGTCGGCGCTGGGTGGTGTGGTGGGCATGGTGCTGGCCTTTGGTGCCTCGATTGGCGTGGCAGCACTGATGGACGTGCCGTTTGTCTTCAACTTGAATGTGAACCTGCTGTCGTTTGTGTTTTCAGCCGGTATTGGTGTGGTGTTTGGTTATTTCCCGGCACGCCGCGCGGCAAGGCTGGACCCGATTGAAGCTTTACGTCACGAATAAAATTATTGACCATTGGGCCGTGACTTGCTCACCCTATCGCTGATGCCCCAGCCTGTTCCGCCCAACCCGCCGGCTCTGCCTGGCTGGACGCTGCTTTGGCACTGCAAGAATCGCCATGCGCGTGTTGTAGCAGCGCATCCCGACCTTCGTCCACCCGCACCAGCCCTGGATAACAGGTTGACTCTCAAGATTCGGGAATTTGTCGCGCATATCGCTGGTGAATGCCGCTTTGCTTTTGCATCGGTCTGGCTGCTTTTGCCAATCAATCCAGCATTCGTTGACTACGCTTTGTCCGCTTGTTTTGGGTCTGCCGCGCGTTTATCTGCCGCGCTAAAGCGGCTTCGAGCCCCCTTACAGTGGCTGCAATTTTTGACTGCTTGAGGAACTGACAGCCTGCTACGTGAGAGCACCCCGGCGCGTAACCCGCGAGGCGGGCCGCCAGCGCAGCGCAGTGCCGTCCGGGGCCGACATACAGCTCACAAAACATCCTCTCGCGCTCAGTCAACCAACCTCCACAAATTTTCATATTATAAAATATTAGTCGATTAAACCTACTTTTGCAACCCAGTCAACCCACAAAAATCAACCCCTGTGCACCGCCTGCCAGTCCAGGCGCACAAAACTGGCCACTGCACTCGCTATAGTCCCACCACAAGCAAAACAACCAACTTCAAGGGACGAAGCTACCCATGCTCGACGACATTAAAAAGACCCTTTGGGCCACCGCCGACAAGCTACGCACCAACATGGGCGCCGCCGAATACAAACACCTGGTGCTCAGCCTGATCTTTGTCAAATACATCAGCGACACCTTTGCCGCCCGGCGTGCCGATCTGGTCACGCAGCTGACCAACCCGACAGACGACTATTTCTGTCACGAAGCCCAGCCCGGCGACATCGAGGCCGAGCTGGAAGACCGCGACTATTACACCGAGGTCAACGCCTTCTGGGTGACCTCGCCCGTCATTCCCGCGAAGGCGGGAATCCAGCACCCTATGCCGATATTCCGGGATTTTGCCGCAGCGTCAAACTGGCCGAGATCGCCCAGCACGGCCACGTCCTCACCCCTGGCCGTTACGTCGGCGCGGAAAAAGTGGACGATAACGACGAAAACTTTATCGCCAGGATGCAGCAGCTCACTGAACGCTTGGGTGAACAAATGGCCCAGGGGGCAGAGCTGAACAAGTTGATCCGCGCCAGGCTGGGAGAGTTGGGGTACGCGTTTTAAGATACGTGGACAAGGAGAAACACAATGGGCCTGAATGTCGAACACCTGCTGCGCACCGCCGCCACGTTGGAACAAGCCATGCTTGCGCTGGGAAAAACTCAAGCCACGGATGAAGTCATCTACGACTTGTACCGCAACGCCGCAATCAAGAGTTTCGAGTTGTCGCTGGAAACCGCCGGAAAGCTTCTGCGTAAAGCGCTCAAAGCCTTTGGCGGGAACCCGCGCAGTGTCGATAGTCTGGTCTTTAATGACGTGCTGCGCCACAGTGGCAAACACGGCGTATTGGACCAAGCAGCGGTGGAGCGTTGGTTGACCTACCGTGCCAACCGCAACAACACCGCCCACGACTACGGTGTGGGCTTTGCCAACAACACACTCATCCTGCTCCCCGCATACTTGGTGGATGTGCGTGCCCTGGCCGAAAAATTGCAGGAAGTATTTGATGCCGCAGCGTGAACTCAGCACACTGCAACTAGCCCCACAGCATCTACAGCTTCTGCAAGCCCTGCTGCACTCGCACGTACCTGAGGCGCAGGTGTGGGCCTACGGCAGCCGTGTCACCGGTGGTGCCCACGAAGGCAGCGACCTGGATCTGGTGCTGCGCAACCCTGCCGACCTGCAACACGAGCTAGCCAACTGGTTCGAGCTGAAAGAAGCACTGCAAGACAGCCACTTACCCCTGTTGGTAGAGCTGCACCTGTGGTCACATCTGCCGAAAACCTTTCACCCAAACATTGAAGCCGCTTATGTAGAGCTGCAAGCCGGAAGGGCTTCCTTTAGCCTTAACGACCAAGAAACCAACGCCCGCAGCAAGGACGGAGCCACGGCATGGCTGACGCATCAAAGCTCCAATCGCTGATTGGAGAAATCAGTTGGGCGAAGCATCTGCCCATGTAGGCAGGGTCAGGTCTTGTAATGTAGCAATTTCGCCAGAACAACATCCCCATCAAGGGCCGCTCTTACAAAAGAAATAGCACTCCAGCCCATGACTGGTATGCGCTAGCAGCTACGTTAATTGAAGCATCAGAAACCCCACCTTGGTCGTGAAACTTATCTAATCCATAAAATCGACAACATGGAAAAGCAAACCCGCCTGACGACCTCGCAATCATCAAAATCCGGGTCATGCAAGGGGCGATGCTGCTAGACAAGATTTTGAACAAGCACCGGGAGTTGCTCGATGAAGTGCGCAGCGCGTAGAGTGTTGTAACGCTTGGCAGCAACTTCTGTACAGGGAGCCTTGTTTGGGATTGTCAGGCCCGGTGGCGGTGGTTTGCCCGCTATCATGGCAGCCAGCAAGTTGCGCACACTGCCACCACCCTGATCTGCCCACCACCATGAAACTGCCTCGCCTGATGATCTGCCTGCTCGGCACCTTGCTTGCATTGCTGCTGAGCCTGCCAGCCCACGCGGCCCGGCTGGCGCTGGTGATCGGCAACAAGGATTACAAGGTGGGTGCCCTGAAAAACCCGGTCAACGATGCCCAGGCCATGAGCCAGACGTTGCCTGAACTGGGCTTTGCCGTCACCACGGTCAATAATCTGCGACGCGACGACATCGGCCGCACGGTCGAGGGTTTCGCCAGTCGCATCAGGGCCGGCGACGACGTGGTGGTGTTCTACGCCGGGCACGGTGTTCAGGTCAAAGGCATCAACTACTTGCCGGCAGTTGATGCCAATATTTCCGTTGAAAGCGATGTGGCGCTCAACAGCTTGAACCTCAACCAATTGCTGGAGCGTCTGGACGAAGCTAAATCAGGGGTTCGTCTGCTGTTGATTGACGCCTGCCGCGACAACCCCTACAGTCGCAGCTTTCGCAGCGGATCGCGTGGTTTGGCGCGGGTAGAGGGCGCACCGTCTGGCACGCTGATGCACTTTGCCACCCGTCCGGGGGGTGTGGCGGCTGACGGTAGTGCCGCCAACGGCTTGTACACCAGCGAGTTGCTCAAACACCTGAAAACACCAGGTTTGCCGGTGGAATCGATGCTCAAGCTCGTGGCCGCTGGAGTCAAGCAAGCCTCAAGTGGGGACCAACAGCCGTGGACCGAAGGGGCGCTGGACGGTGAGATTTACTTTGCCCCTGCAGGCAATGCACTGGCTGCGCCGCCGGTTCAGATCGCCAGCCTGCTGCCTGAACCGGTGGTGCCACCGGCACCCCAAGGCACATCGCTGCGAAAATTGCTGCCATGTTCACTTGTTTGAAGGAAATCCATTGAAACCTAAGGTCTTGAAGTTTGTCCTGATCACCGCCATGGTGTTGGGAATCACCGCCTGCTCCAAAAACGACACACCGCCGCCGCCCGCCGCTGCTGCTGCCGCCACGGCGTCCAGTTACGACTTGGTGGCATCCAGCGCCAAAGGATTCACCGTCGGGGCCTTGATGAGCGCCCAAACCGTTTATGTCCTGTTTGATCCCCAATGTCCCCATTGCGGCCACCTTTGGAACGCCTCAGTGCCACTGCACAACAAGGTGAAGTTTGTCTGGGTACCCATTGCCTTCAACTCGGGTAAAAGTCTGGCTCAAGCAGCAGCACTGCTAAGCGCCAGCAACCCGGTTCAGGCCATGACCGAGCACGAACAATCTTTGCTGGCAGGCAAAGGCGGCATGGCTGCCTCCAGCAGCATCTCCGGCGAGCTTGAAACCTCGATCAAGAGCAACACCCAGTTGCTGACCACGCTGGGGGTGGACTCGGTGCCTTTCATTCTGACCAAAAATCGCCGAACCGGGGCAGTGGTAAGCAACAACGGTGCCCTGGAAACGACTCCCCTGGCCCAATTGCTGGGGCTCGACTGACATCCAGCGCACGGTCAGGCTTTCAGCGTACCACCCAGCAGTTCCAGCAGCCGCGGGTAGGCCATTCTGAAGCCGCAGGCCTGTGCGTGGCCGCCGCCGCCCATGCTCTGGGCCAGCGCAATACAGCTGAAGTTGGCTTTGGAGCGCAGACCACATTTGACGGCACCATTTTTATCAATCGTCCACAACAGTGCAAAAGTGCCTGACTGTTGACACAGCATGTCACCCACCAGGCTATGAAAAACACCAGGAGCATTCACCATCAGGCCAGACACGCCATTGAAACTGATCGCCTGTGCGCCCTGCGCGATGGTCTCGGCCAGTTTTTTGAACTTCTCGTCCATGGCACGGCCACGCTCAATATAGGCGGCTAGGTCAGCCGCGTCAAACCCGACAATCGTGTGCCAACGCTCAAAGTCAAACGGCTCCATGTCCAACGCCGACAGAAAGCCTGCACTCTGCGGGTACTGCCAGACCCAGATGTCACGATCTTCCACATAGCGAATCAAATCCGGCACGGTTCGGCTGGGGTGAAAAAACTCCCAGGCCAGTGTGGCACCCGACTTTTTCATGTCGAAGTGGACCACGCCGTGACGACACGTCAAGCCGCTTAAGCCTTCTGCGGCACTCAGGTGGTGATCGAGCAGAACCAGTTTGGCAGCACGCTCTGCTATCACCCGCAGTAACGGACTGGCAAACGAAAAATCCAGAATATAAACAGCCCGCCCCTGCAACAAGGGCAAATCGTCGACCGATGTCACATCGCCATGATCAAGTGCCAGAAACTGTGCCTTGCCAGTGAAAAAAAGCCACGCTGACAGCGCTGCGGCAAATCCATCGGGACAGTGCGCGTGGTAGATCACCAGGGGATCGGGGTCATTTTTTTCCGGGAAAACCGGCAGATTCAAAGTCATTATTTTTCTCAATCTTTCGATCTCATCCGCGTGAACACGGGCGTGCAATCTGCTTGAACCTGATCTTGCGATCAAGCTCGATGGCATCTTTTTTGACCTGCCGCTGGGCATCCAACGTTTGCCCCGCTGCCAACCACTGGGCAAATTCCTCAGGTGTCTCAAGGGTGATTCGACCCAGCGCAGCCGAGCGAAAGTCAAAAATCGCAATTTCGGCAGCTTTCTGCAGGTTCACCTTCTGGCCACCCTGCAGCGCGCCCCGCTTGCGGCCGATGGCTTCAAGAAGTTGCTCGTCACTCATGGCAGCAGCCCCCTCGAGTTTGAAGCGCGCTTGCAACAAGGCCGGGTAGTGCCGCCTGAGGTAGTCGAGCAATTCAAGCGCCACTTCCTGCTCGTCGAATGCGTTGCGTCCCACAGCGCCGCTGGCCGCCAGGTTGTAGCCACTTTTGGCCACAATGATGCGCGGCCACAGCACACCGGGCGTGTCATACAGATAAAAATCCGGTGCCAGTGCAATGCGCTGCTCCAGTTTGGTCACACCCGCCTCGTCACCGGTCTTGGCGGCACGCTTGCCACTCAGGGTATTGATCAGGGTGGACTTGCCCACGTTGGGGATGCCACAAATCAGTACCCGCATGGGCTTAACCATGCCGCCCCGAAGCGGGGCCAGTTCATGGCAAGCGGCAATCAGCGCCCTGGCCGGGGCTGCCATGCTGGCATCAAGCGCAATGGCCCGGGTTTGCGGCAGGGCGGCGTAATGGCGCAGCCACTGTGCAGTTTTTTCCGGGTCGGCCAGATCCTGCTTGTTCAATACTTTCAGCGTTGGCTTGCCATGTGTCAGTTTGGCCAGCATGGGATTGGCGCTCGAACCCGGCAGCCGGGCATCGAGCAGTTCAATGACCACATCAATGGCCTTGATGCGCTGCGCGATCGCCTGTTGCGTCAGATGCATGTGACCGGGAAACCACTGAATTGCCATGGCTTAAAGGTCCAGTAAAGCTTGCATGGCCGACGATTGAACATCATCCACAAATGCGGCCATCAGGACCGCCAAGCGATCAGCCCCTTCAGCGAGTTGCTCCAGCCCTTGACTGACCTCGGTTGCCACAAAGAGACTGGCATTGGCCTGCTCACGAAAATCATTTTCCCCTGTTGGTAGGCGCTGCATTACCTCTCGGCCTACGTCAAAGGCCTGCTGGCGGCATAACAGCCACTGATCCAGGTTGACGATGGTGACCGCCAGGTCACCGGTTTTGACGACCAGGTACCGGACAAAGAAGCTCGCCTGCAACCGGGCAACGCCCAGGACGACCGGCTTCCCGCTCAAGTCAAACCTCATGATCGACCCTGGCGCGCGCTGCTTTCAGCCCCGAGCGCTGCAATTTCGCGATCCGCAGGCGTTGGCGAGAGGCCCGGGTCGGCTGGGTGGCCTTGCGGGTTTTGGGCGGGTGCGCCACACTGTTGATCAGTTCATGCAGCCGCACCATGGCATCAAAACGGTTCATTTCCTGGGTGCGGTGCTGCTGCGCCTTGATGACCAGCACGCCATCTTTGCTGATGCGGCAGTCGTGCAGCGCCAGCAGACGCGACTTCACACCGTCTGGCAGGCTGCTGGCCGCAATGTCAAAGCGCAGGTGGATGGCGCTCGACACCTTGTTGACGTTTTGTCCACCGGCACCCTGGGCGCGGATGGCACTCAGCTCGACTTCGTCGTCAGGAACGCGCAGCGACGGTGGCATCATGGAAGTCATTCGTCAACGCTCAAGCAGTCTGGGCAGTGGTTTGTGCTGGCACCGTTGGTAACGTATCCGGCGGGTTGACGTAGCGCGCCACAAACGCACCCACGCTCGTCGCTGGCAGCGCCAGCCAGACGGTGTGACCACTGCCGGGGGCCACCGTCATCACTTGCGCCTGGGCATCTTCCATGTTGTCGAGCAACAGATCCAAATTGCCCGCTGGCGTGATGATCTCCAGCCAGTCGCCCACGGCAAAGCGGTTTTTCACGCGCACCTCGGCCAAGCCGCGCGCGACATCAAAACTCAGCACATCACCGACGTACAGGCTGCGGCCCGACTCGGAATAGCCACGCAGGTAATTTTGTGTTTCCTCAGGCGTGTGGCGCTGGAAAAAACCGCTGGTGTAGCCACGGTTGGCCAGACCTTCAAGCTGCCCGAGCAGCGCCGGGTCCAGTGCGCGCCCGGCAACAGCGTCGTCAATAGCGCGTCGATAGGTTTGCACGGTGCGCGCCACGTAATATGGGCTTTTGGTGCGGCCTTCGATCTTCAGCGAATCGACACCGATTTCCACCAGCCGCTTCACATGCTCGACGGCGCGCAAGTCCTTGGAATTCATCACATAAGTACCGTGTTCATCTTCCTCGATGGGCATGTAACTGCCCTCGCGCTGGCGTTCTTCAATCATGTAAACCTGATCAGCCTCAGGTGCGCGGGTTATTGGCTGCTGGTCGCGTTCGGCAGCCGCTTGCTGCGTGAGCACGTCGCCCGAGGCATCGACCACGCCTTTTTGCGTCTTGTAATCCCAGCGGCAAGAGTTGGTGCAACTGCCCTGGTTGGCATCGCGGTGGTTGAAATAACCTGACAACAGGCAGCGGCCCGAATAGGCAATACACAGCGCACCGTGCACAAACACTTCCAGCTCCATATCGGGGCAGGCCTGCCGGATTTCCTCGACCTGATCCAACGACAGCTCGCGCGACAGGATGACGCGCTTCAAGCCCACGCCCTGCCAGAACTTGACCGCCGCGGCGTTGACGGTGTTGGCCTGCACTGACAAATGTATTTCCATCTCGGGCCAGGTTTCACGCACCATCATGATCAGGCCGGGGTCGGACATGATCATGGCGTCGGGCTTCAAGGCAATCACCGGCGCCATGTTGTTGAGGTAGTGCCGGATCTTGTTGCCGTGCGGAAAGATGTTGCTCACCAGAAAAAACTTCGCTCCTTTGGCATGGGTGGTGT
>JAIFMA010000015.1 GCA_020048795.1 Rhodoferax sp. | reverse complement strand
GGTACATGGTTTCTTCCAGCGTCTCGCGGGTGCAGGCCTGCGTCAAGGTCTCGCCTTCGTCCAGGTGGCCGGCCGGGTTGTTCAGCCGCAAACCCTCCAGGGTGTGTTCCTCCACCAGCAGAAACCTGCCGTTCTGCTCAATGATCGCCGCCACCGTTGCGTTAGGTTTCCATCGTTTGGTCATACCCCATTATCGGAAAGATTGCCAACGGACCATTTCTTGACCTTAGTCAGGGAAACGAAAGCAAAAAACCGAAAAAACTGATGTAAGCTCCGCGGGTTATTGATTTCCAACAAAAACCGAGGAGTCGCCCCCATGCAAGCGAGTGCCACCACTGATGGTTCATCAGGCCAAGCCGTTGTTGCCCCCCCCCAGAATGCTGTAAAAGCCGTGCAGCGCATCGGGGTTACCAAAGAGGTATTCCCAGGGGAAAAGCGGGTGGCCACCGTGCCCGAAGTGGTCGAAAAATTGATCAAGCTCGGCTTTGCCGTGTCGGTCGAGTCTGGCGCGGGCGACGCGGCCAACTTTTCTGACGAGACCTACCGTGCCGCCGGCGCACAAATTGTCAACGGCGCCGCAGCACTGTGGGCCGAGTCAGACATTGTTTTCAAGGTCTGCGTACCGACCCCCGCTGAAGTCGACATGATGCGCGACGGGGGCATCCTGATTGGCTTCATCTGGCCGGCACAAAACCCTGAGTTGATGCAGCAGCTCACTGCCAAGAAGGCGACGGTGCTGGCCATTGACGCGCTGCCGCGCATGTTGAGCCGGGCCCAGAAGATGGACGCATTGACATCCCAAGCCGGCGTGTCCGGCTACCGTGCCGTCGTCGAGGCCGCCAATGCTTTTGGCCGCTTCTTTGCCGGACAGATCACGGCAGCAGGCAAGGTGCAGCCCGCCAAGGTCTTTATCGCCGGTGCCGGCGTAGCCGGATTGGCCGCCATCGGCACCGCTGTCGGTTTGGGCGCCATCGTGCGGGCCAACGACACCCGTGCCGAAGTCGCCGACCAGGTCATTTCCATGGGCGGCGAATTCGTCAAAGTGGATTATGAGGAGGAAGGCGGTGGCGGTGGCGGTTATGCCAAGGTCATGAGCGAGGGCTTCCAGCAGGCTCAGCGCGACATGTATGCCAAGCAGGCCCGAGAGGTCGACATCATCATCACCACCGCGCTGATCCCCGGCAAGCCGGCACCCAAGCTGATCACGGCAGAGATGGTCAAGAGCATGAAGCCCGGCAGCGTCATCGTTGACATGGCAGCCGAGCGCGGCGGCAACTGCGAGCTGACCGAGCCTGGGCAGTCCGTGGTCAAGCATGGCGTGACCATCGTCGGCTACACCGACCTGGCCTCGCGTCTGGCCAAACAGTCGTCCACGCTGTATGCCACCAACCTGTTCCGCCTGGCCGAAGAGCTGTGCAAGACCAAGGACGGGGTGGTCAATGTCAACATGGAAGACGACGCCATCCGCGGCCTGACCGTCACCAAAGAAGGCAGCATTACCTGGCCACCACCGGCACCCAAACTGCCCGCTGCGGCCACTGCGCCTGCAAAACCCGCTGCGGCACCGGCTGCCAAAAAGGCCCATGGTCACGGCGAAGCCAGCGCGCCCATGGCCGGCAGCAAACTGGCCATCATGTTTGGGGTGGCGGCGTTGCTGTTCTGGCTGATCGGGGCCAATGCACCGAAAGAGTTTTTGTCGCACTTCACGGTGTTTGTGCTGGCCTGCTTTGTCGGCTACATGGTGGTCTGGAATGTCAAACCGGCCTTGCATACACCACTGATGAGCGTGACCAACGCCATCAGCAGCATCATCGCCATTGGTGCACTGGTGCAGATCTCGCCGCTGGCTGATGCCCTGGAGCGTCCCAACAGCCTGATCACCTGGGTGGCCGCAGCGGGTATTGTGCTGACTGCCATCAATATGTTTGGCGGATTCGCTGTGACCCAGCGCATGCTTGCCATGTTCCGCAAATAAAGGAAGCCACCCATGTTTACTGCAGAACTTGCAACCGTTGCCTATATCGCAGCAACCATTCTTTTTGTCCTGAGCTTGGGCGGCTTGTCCAACCAGACCACCGCCTTGCGCGGCAACCTGTACGGCATGATCGGCATGACGCTGGCGGTGCTGGCCACCGTGCTCGGCCCCAAAGTCAGCATGGCTGGCCTGCCGTGGGTGGTAGGTGCCATGGTAGTGGGCGGATCCATTGGCATGTACGCTGCCAAAACCGTGCAGATGACGCAAATGCCCGAGCTGGTCGCCCTGATGCACAGCATGGTGGGTCTGGCGGCTGTGCTGGTGGGCGTGGCCACGTTCATTGACCCCGAGGCCTCCAGGAGCTTTGTGGGCGCGGCCAAGTCGATTCACGAGATGGAAATCTACATCGGTGTTTTTATTGGAGCCATCACTTTCTCGGGCTCGGTGATTGCCTTTGGCAAATTGTCAGGCCGCATCAGTGGCAACCCGCTGTTGTTGCCGGCGCGTCATTGGTTAAACCTGGTTGGGCTGCTGGTGGTCATCTGGTTTGGCAATGCCTTCATGAACGCGCACAGCATCCCCGACGGCATGACCCCGTTGATCATCATGACCGTTGTGGCGCTGCTGTTTGGAATCCACATGGTGATGGCCATTGGCGGTGCCGACATGCCGGTGGTGGTGTCGATGCTCAACAGCTATTCGGGCTGGGCTGCTGCGGCTACCGGTTTCATGTTGTCCAACGACTTGCTGATTGTGGTGGGTGCGCTGGTGGGCTCCAGCGGTGCTATCCTGTCTTACATCATGTGCAACGCCATGAACCGCAGCTTCATCAGCGTCATTGCCGGCGGTTTTGGTACCGCCAGCGCCAACCCGGCACCGGCCGGCGGTGCCGCCCAGCCAGCCGGCGAGGTCACCCCGATCTCCAGCGTGGAAACCGCTGAATTGCTGCGCGAAGCCAAGAGCGTGATCATCGTCCCCGGTTACGGCATGGCGGTGGCACAGGCTCAGCACACGGTGTATGAGATCACCAAGTACCTGCGCGAAAAGGGCGTCAACATCCGCTTTGGCATCCACCCGGTGGCCGGGCGCATGCCGGGTCACATGAACGTGCTGCTGGCCGAAGCCAAGGTGCCGTATGACATCGTGCTGGAAATGGACGAGTTGAACGATGACTTTCCGAAAACCGACGTGGTGATGGTGATCGGAGCCAACGACATCGTCAACCCTGGCGCACAAGACGACCCGACCAGCCCGATTGCCGGCATGCCGGTGCTTGAGGTCTGGAAGGCCAAGACCTCCATTGTCATGAAACGAAGCATGGCCTCCGGTTATGCGGGTGTGGACAACCCACTGTTCTACAAAGACAACAACCGCATGCTGTTTGGTGATGCCAAAAAGATGCTGGACGAAGTTCTGCTGTCGCTCAAGACCTGACCCTGTGCCGGTTTCTCGCGTGGGGCCCGGCTGGCACGGTTGGAGGCCCCTCCCTAATTAGGGAAAACACAGCTTACAGAAGCTGACAATCAGGTGAAAATTCTGCTTTTAGCGTAAAACCTGGAGACCTGAACATGAACGACCCGATCTGGCTGAAGACCTATCCACCGGGCGTGCCTGCTGACATCGAAGTCAGCCGGTATGCTTCCACCGTCGAGATGATGGAGGAGAGTTTTCAGAAATTTGCCGACCGCAGCGCCTTTAGCTTCATGGGCAAGGAGCTGAACTACCGTCAGATCGAAGAACTCAGCCGAACTTTTGGCGTTTACCTGCAGGGTTTGGGGCTTGTCAAGGGTGATCGGGTGGCGGTGATGATGCCCAATGTGCTGCAGTACCCGATTGCTGTGGTCGGTATCTTGCGCGCTGGTTATACCTTGGTGAATGTCAACCCCTTGTACACGGCACGCGAACTTGAGCACCAGCTTAAAGACTCGGGTGCCAAGGCCATCGTGATCCTTGAGAATTTTGCGGCCACGCTGGAAAAGTGCCTTGCAGCCACCCCCATCAAACACATTGTGTTGTGCGCCATGGGTGATCAGTTGGGCTTGCTCAAGGGTACTTTGGTCAATTTTGTGGTGCGCAACGTCAAAAAAATGGTGCCAGATTACAAACTGCCCGAGGCTGTCCGCTTCAATGCAGCGATTGCCAAAGGCACCAGTGGTACCCTCAAGAAAGTGGTCATCAAGGCCGACGATGTAGCGGTATTACAGTACACCGGCGGCACCACCGGTGTTTCCAAGGGAGCCGTCCTGCTGCAACGCAATCTGGTGGCCAACCTGCTGCAGTCCGATGCCTGGTTTCAGCCGGGGCTGGCCAAAGTTCCGCCAAGCCAGCAACTCAACTTTGTCTGCGCACTGCCGCTCTACCATATCTTTGCCTTTACCGTTGACTTGATGCTATCCATGCGATTGGGCGGCAAGCTGATCCTGATTCCGAATCCACGTGATTTTCCCGCCGTGTTGAAGGAACTTGCCAAACATCAAGTCCATGTATTTCCCGCCGTCAACACCTTGTTCAATGGGCTGGCCAACCACCCCGATTTCAGCAAGGTGGACTGGCATCACCTGATGGTGTCTGCGGGCGGTGGTAGCGCCGTGCAAAGTGCGGTGGCCAAATTGTGGTTTGAAAAGACCGGTTGCGCCATTTGTGAAGGTTATGGTTTGAGTGAAACCTCGCCGATTGCCAGTGCCAATCCGATCAACATCACCGAATACACCGGCTCGATTGGCGTGCCCTTGCCCAGCACCTGGCTCAAGCTGCTCGATGACGATGGCAACGAAGTGCCACCTGGGCAGTCCGGCGAGATCGCCATCAAGGGGCCGCAGGTCATGGCAGGTTATTGGCAGCGACCCGATGAGACCGCCAAGGTCATGACCGCCGATGGCTTTTTCAAGTCGGGCGATGTCGGTGTGATGGATGAAAAAGGCTATTTCAGGATCGTCGATCGCAAGAAGGACATGATTCTGGTCAGTGGCTTCAATGTCTTCCCGACCGAACTCGAAGATGTGGTGTCGCAGATGGACGGCATCATGGAATGTGCCTGCGTCGGGGTGCCCGATGCCAAGACCGGCGAAGCCGTCAAACTGGTGATTGTGCGCAAGGACCCGGCGGTTACCGAAGATCAGGTGCGCGCCTATTGCAAAGAAAACCTGACCGGTTACAAACAGCCCAAAGTCATCGAGTTCCGTACCGAATTGCCCAAGACTCCGGTAGGCAAAATTCTCCGTCGCGAGCTGCGCGCCAAATAGAGGAACCCTGATTTGACCAAAATCGCCATTGTCAGTGCACTGCTCGACGAACAAAGGGGATTGCTCGGTCAACTCCGCAATGCAAGCAAACAGGTGCGAGCCGGACGGACCTTTTGGTGCGGTCACTGGGGCGATCTGGAAGTGGTACTGGTGCTCTCCAGGGTTGGCAAGGTGGCAGCAGCTAGCACCACGGTCACCCTGATCGA